>NZ_JABXGI010000006.1:0-228380 GCF_022627865.1 Herbaspirillum sp. C7C2 | reverse complement strand
CTCTACATCAGCGACCATGCCTCGCCGGATTGCACCCAGGCCCGCTGGTCGCTGCAGGCCCAGTGTCGCGGTCCCGGGCCGCTGGACAACCATGTCGGCGTGATGGCCTTGTGCGACCTGCTGGCCACCCTGGTCATCGATGCCAGCGGCGCCGCCGGGCGCAAGCGGCTGGCGGCGGTGGAGCAGGAGCATGAGGAGCTGGGGGATTTCGAGTAATCCCCGGCTTGCCGGTTTGAAATATTGATTTCAGGGAATCTACCGGCTTGACTCCCTGTTTTCATGCAGGTGGCGCACTGGTACGGTGCGCGGTGACTGTCGAGGTATCTGCCGCTGCCCCGGCGGGGCGCACCCGATGGCACACCTGAAAGGGCGCCCCTAACGGGCGACCTGGCTTCCTATCTCTTCCGACATCCCCACTCCTGGCGGCTTTGCCGGCTACGCCGATGTTCCTGAAAGCTGGATTTCATACATTAAGCATTGCTGGCATGCAGATTGCTAATAGCCTGGCGTGAGTGAAATTTGAATTTCATAAAATACTATTTATTGAAATCAAACTTCCATTTGCGGGCATGCTGGACTACAGTATCCGAACGGTGACATGCAGTAGCCGTGGTTCCACAGCCTTGATTCGACCGCAGACCGAGCAGCATTCATTTGCCATCCCTACGCACGAGGAGCAGACCATGGCTGGACCCACACTTTCGTCGCCGGACATCCCGAATTCGCCGCGCGTAGCCGAGCTGGACGGCGCGCTGGACAAGATCGGCGTGACCCGTTCGCACCACACCATCATCTTCCTGATCCTGATTGGTTGCCTGTTCGACAGTTTCGAACAGAACGCCATCGGCCTGGTCGGTCCCCTGCTCAAGCAGCAGTGGGGGCTGTCCGCCACCGATATCGGCCTGCTCAATACCGTTACCTTCGCCAGCGCGGCCATCGGTCGCATCGTCTCCGGGCTGGTGGCGGACCGCTATGGCCGTCGTGTCATGCTGAGCCTGGATCTGCTGCTGTTCACGCTGGGTGCGGGCATCTGTGCGCTGGCACCGGACCTCACCGTCATGGCCATCGGTCGCGCCATCGTCGGCTTTGGCCTGGGTGGGGAGATCGCCATTGCGGTCACCATGCTGGCCGAGTTCTGCTCCAGCAAGTTCCGTGGTACGGCGGTGGGCCTGGTCAACGTCGGTGCCGGCGGCATGGGCAACTTCCTGGCGCCGGCCTTCGGCTTGCTGGTGTTCACCCTGTTCCCGGGCGAGAACAGCTGGCGCTGGCTGTTCTTCTGCCTGATGCTGCCGGCCCTGCTGGGTGCCTTCTACCGTCGCTACATCCCGGAGACCCCGCGCTTCCTGCTGTCGCGCCACAAGATCGCCGAAGCCAATCAGGTGCTGGCGCGCCTGGCCAGCGGCAAGCTGTCCGGCCCGGCGCCGCAGGGCCAGGCCTGGATCAGCGATGATGGCAAGCGCGAGCAGGCGGCACCGGTGAAGGTACGCTCGATGGAAATCTTCCAGGGGGCGCTGGCCCGCCGCACGCTGCCACTGTGCATTGCCATCTGGATGACCTACGGCGCGCAGATCTCGGTGTTGACGCTCATGCCGACCATCCTGGTGAGCCTGGGTTACACCATGTCCAAGAGCCTGTTGTTTACCATGGTGATGCAGAGCGGCAGCCTGCTGGGTGCAATTGCTGCCTCGGCCTTCGGCTTCCACCTGCCGCGCAAGCGCGTGCTGACGGCAGGTGCCATCGGCGCCTGCCTGGCGGCGCTGACCATCGGTTTCCTGGCCAAGAACATCGTACTGATCCTGGCGGCCGGTGCGGTATTCCAGTTCTTCGTGCTGTTGCTCAACACCACCATCTGGATCTTTGCGCCGGAACTCTATCCCACCCGGGTGCGCGCCTTCGGCACCGCCTTCATCCTGGCCACCGGCACCGCTGCCGGCGCCTTCATGCCGCTGGTGGCCGGACGCCTGTTCGACGCCTTTGGCCTGGCCGGCGTGTTCGGCATGATCGCGGCCATGTATGGCATCTTCACGCTGGCCGTGCGCACTGTTCCCGAAACCTATGGCAAGTCGCCCGATGCGCCGCTGCAGGACGACGCCCCCGAAGCGCCGGTGCAGGCGGTGGCGGCGCGTAGCTGATGCATTTTCCGTCGAGACTGGCATGCCGCATATCCTGCTGATCAACCCCAACGCTTCCCGTGCCACCACCGACATGATGGTGGCCATCGCCCGCGCCGAGCTGCCGGCCGCTTATGGCATCAGTGGCGTCAGTGCCGGGCAGGGGCCGGGGATGATCGTCAATGCCGACGAGCTGGCGGCGGCCGCGCCCGAGGTGGAACGCAACTGGCGCGAGGCCGGGTGGCATAGCGTGGGCGCGATCATCAGCGCCTTCGGTGATCCGGGTATCGAACGCCTGCGCGCGCTGGATGGACGCCCGGTGGCAGGCTTGTGCGAAGCCTCGATGCTGGAGGCCGCCCAGGGCGGTCGCCGTTTCGGCATCGCCACCGTTACGCCCGAACTGGCCGGGGTGATCGGCGAGAAGGCGGTGCAGGCCGGGGTAGGCGGACTCTATACCGGTATCCGCCTGACGGCGGGCGATCCGCGTGTGCTGGCGACCGATCCGCAGGCACTGGAAGAGGCCCTGGCCCAGGCCGTGCGCGAATGCGTGGAGATCGATGGCGCGCAGGCGGTGGTGATCGGCGGCGGCCCGCTGGGCCAGGCGGCCATTGCCCTGGCACGGCGATTCACGGTGCCGGTGATCGCACCCATCCCGGCGGCGGTGCGTCATCTGCTGAAGTCCTTGCAGGCGCTGGAAGCAGCAGCCTGAGCATCGCCTGCAAGCGGCTTACAGCATTGCCAGCGGTACCTTGCGGCGGGGCGGCGGGAAAGCGGCGTCCAGTTCCTTGAGTTCGGTCTCGTCCAGGGCCAACGCCAGGCAGGCGCGGTTGGCCTCGACGTGGGCGACGTCGGCCGCCTTGGGAATGGCGATCACGCCCGGTTGTCGCACTACCCAGGCCAGCGCCACCTGTGCCGGTGTCGCGCCGTGACGTTGCGCTACGGCGTGCAAGGCCGGGTTCTTCAGGATGCGGCCCTGTTCGATGGGCGAATAGGCCATGACGGCCATCCCGCTTTCCTGCGCCTGCGGCAGCAGATCGTATTCGATGCCGCGACGGGACAGGTTGTAGAGCACCTGGTTGCACAGGGTGTGCTCGCCCTCCGGTTCCTCCAGCAATTCCCCGATGTCGTCGGTATCCAGGTTGCTCACCCCCCAGCCACCGATCTTGCCTTGCGCCACCAGGGTCTGCATGCCTTCGATGGTGGCGGCCAGTGGATGGGAGCCGCGCCAGTGCAGCAGGTAGAGATCGATATGCTCGGTGCCCAGGCGCTTGAGGCTGGCTTCGCAGGCGGCGATGGTGCCGCGCTTGCTGGCGTTGTGCGGCAAGACCTTGCTGACCAGATAGACCTGTTCGCGCCGGCCGGCGATGGCCTGCGCCACGATGCGCTCGGCATTGCCGTCGGCGTACATCTCGGCCGTATCGATCAGGGTCAGGCCCAAGTCGATGCCGGCCTGCAGGGCGCGTACCTCGGTGGCGGCAGCGGCGCGGGATTCGCCCATGTTCCAGGTACCTTGTCCGAGAACGGGGACCTGCGCGCCATTGCGCAGCGTGATCAGCGGGATGGGCTTCATCTGTGGCTCCAGCAAGAGGGGGGGAAAGAGTGGATTAGAACCCATTTTCGCCATCGGTTCATCGCGCCGTGCCAATGGGGCTCATCCATGCCCGGCCGATAGCTGCTGATGCCGCCAGGCAATATGGCCGCATTGCGCCGATTGTGGCGGCGTCCAACTACTGGCATGATCGCAGCCAATCAAAAAGGGAATCCGGGGGAAAGTCCATGCTGCGTCGTTTGCGTACCGCCTTTGGCAAATACTGGGCGCGCTGGTTGCTGGCGCTGGTACTGACCGGCGTGGCGGGTGCGCAGGTCATGGGCATGCTGCCCAACCGCCTGGTGGAGCGACTGGACCTGTTCTTCTATGACTTGCGCATGCGGGTGGCCAAGCCCGATCTGGACCCGCGCATCGTCATCATCGACATCGACGAGAAAAGCATCGCCGAGATCGGCCGCTGGCCCTGGAGCCGGGACGTGGTGGCGCAACTGGTGCGGCAGATGACGCAGACTTACCAGGCGCAATCGGTGGGCTTTGACGTGGTGTTCGCCGAACCCGATACCAGCTCCGGTTATGGTCGCCTGGAACAGCTGGCGCAGGGACCGCTGAAGGATGTGCCGCAGCTGGCGCGACAGCTGCAGGTGCTCAAGCCGCAGATGGACTACGACGCCCGCCTGGCCGAGGCCCTGCAGGGACAACCGGTGGTGATGGGCTACAACCTCTCCAATGAGTCGGGTGCTATCGCCAAGGGGCAGTTGCCACCGCCGGCCTTCAGCGTGGCCGACCTGGGCGGTCGTGCACTGGATGTGACCCACTGGCAGGCGTACGGCGCAAACCTGCCGCAGCTGCAGGCAGCGGCCCGGGCGGGCGGCTTCTTCAATCCCATCCCGGATGACGACGGCCTGATCCGCGCCGTGCCGCTCATTGCGCAGGTGGGTGATCATTTCTACGAATCGCTGGCACTGGCGACCTCGCGCGTGGCGCTGGGTGGCAGGCGCATCAAGCCGGTCTTCCTGCAGCGCCAGGATGTGCTGTTCGAGGGGCAGTTGCGCGACTATGGCGCGCTGGCCGGCATAGCTGTGGAAGCCAGGCCGCAGCCCCTGTTCATCCCCGTGGAGCGGCACCTGACCACACTGGTCACCTATCGCGGCGCCGGTGGGCCCAAGGGCGGCGCCTTCCGCTACGTGCCGGCGGTGGACGTGATCCGTGGCACCTATCCGCATGACCAGCTGGATGGCCGCATCATGCTGGTCGGCACCACCGTGCCGGGCTTGAACGACCTGCGGGCCACGCCGGTCAACCCGGTCTATCCGGGGGTGGAAATCCATGCCAACCTGATCGCCTCCATCATCGATGATGATTTCAAGGCCCGGCCCGATTTCGCGCAGGGTTACGATGCCCTGCAGGTGCTGCTGGTGGGCTTGCTGCTGGGTCTGCTGTTGCCGATGCTGGGTCCGCTGGCATCGATGCTGCTCACCGTGGGGGCAGCGGCTGCCCTGGGCGGGCTCAACTTCTGGCTCTACGACAGTGCCGGCATGGTGTTGCCACTGGCCACCGCGCTGCTGCTGGTGGCCATGCTGTTTATCTCCAACCTGGCCTGGGGCTACCTGTTCGAGTATCGCAACCGCAAGGCCATCGTCAACCTGTTCGGTGAATATGTGGCGCCGGAGCTGGTGGCCGAAATGGCTGCCAATCCGGAAAGCTACAACATGGAGGGCGAGATCCGCGAGCTGACCGTGATGTTTTCCGACGTGCGCGGTTTCACCACCATCTCCGAGAGCCTGCAGCCCAATGAGCTGCGCGAATACATCAACGTCTATCTCACGGCGATGTCGGAAGACATCCGCGGCAATCGCGGCACCCTGGACAAGTACATCGGCGACGCCGTCATGGCCTTCTGGGGCGCGCCGCTGGAACTGCCCGACCACGCCGCCCGGGCGGTCGCCACGGCGCTGAAGATGCAGCAGACCACGCTGCTGCTCAACGAGGAATTCATCCGTCGCAACTGGCCGCCGCTGAAGATCGGTATCGGTCTCAACAGCGGGCAGATGCGCGTGGGCGACATGGGCTCGAAGATCCGCAAGGCGTATACGGTCATGGGGGACGCGGTAAACCTGTCCTCGCGGCTGGAATCGATCACCAAGGTCTATGGCGTGGGCGTGCTGGTGGGCCAGGCCACGCGCCAGGCGGCGCCGCAGTTCGCCTATCGCGAGCTGGACCGGGTGCGGGTCAAGGGCAAGAACGAGCCGGTACCGATCTATGAACCGCTGGCACTCGAAAACGAACTCGACGCCGTCCTGCGCGCCGAGGTCGAACGCTGGCATGCGGCACTGGCGCTGGTGCGCGCCCAACGCTGGGACGAGGCCGAGGCCGCCTTGCTGGCCCTGCAGCAGGAGCAGCCGCGTGGTCTGTACACGCTCTACCTGGAGCGCATCGCCCACTATCGTGTCACGCCGCCGGCAGCAGACTGGGATGGCGTGACCACCTTCGAGACCAAATAGACGCGCCTGAAGGACGACGACATCCGGGTCGACCATCGCATCCTGGCGGTCGTTGTCGGGTGGGGTGCGAACCCGATTTGACGGTGCAATGGACAGTTGCTCTCACCCCCTGAGGCGGCTTGAAATTCTTTACATCTGGCCGGGGAAATTCATTTCCTTGTGGAAATTTGTTTCGGCTAAAAGTGGCGCAAACGCCCACTGGAGGCGGTTAAACGACGATTATTGTCGACTCGGTCAGGACTAGTCAGTATACTTTACAAGCATCAATAAGCGGTGCCGCCTGGAAAGGCGGCAGCGTATCCGGCAGCGATCCATCCCTCCCGCAAGAAGGGGAACATCGGTGTCCGGATGATTCTGCTTCAGGGGTTCCTTCTCGTATTCGTATTTCGCTGTGGGGCGTCATCGCCGTGGACGGGGCATCGTCGTGTCGTCCACTAGCGAGTGCCTGCGCGCCTGCACCATTGATCGGGGTGATCGGTGGTGTAAGGACATGGCGGGAGGGAGCAGGGGGTGCGTCGCGCGGGCGACGCACATCGCAAACAAGAAAACAGGGAGAGCCTTGCCGCAGGCATGGCTGTTGAGACGATGAAACGATGCTTGCCGCATTATGTAATGGGGATGGCGCTGCTGGGCGTAGCCGCGGGTACCATGGCGCAAACGGCCACACCCGCGCCGGGTGCTGCCATGTCGGCGCCCAGGGATGAACGCTTCGATATCCGCCGCTATGACGTGCAAGGCAACAGCCTCTTGTCGCAGTCCCGCATCGATGCCGTCGTGGCGCCTTTCACCGGCCCGGGCCGGGTCTACGGCGATATCCAGCAAGCCCTGGAGGCACTGGAAAACGCCTACCGCAGTGCCGGTTACAGCGCCGTCCAGGTCAGCGTGCCGGAACAGGAACTGACCGGCGGCGTGGTACGCCTGCAGGTGGTCGAGGCGGTCATCGGCAAGGTGGTGGTGAGTGACAACCGTTATTTCAGCGAACAGAACATCCGCGCCAGCATTCCCGACCTGCGCGAGGGCAGCGCCCCCAACCTGCGCCGCATTTCGGAATCGGTGCAACTGGCCAACGACAATCCGGGCAAGCAGATCAACGTCAACCTGACGGCTTCCGAGACCAGCAACCAGATCGATGCCGCCGTCGGCGTCAAGGATGAGAACCCGCTGCGCCTGTTGCTCAACGTCGATAACACCGGCAGCGGCGATACCGGCCGCTGGCGTACCGGCGTGGCCCTGCAGCACTCCAACCTGTTCAATCGCGATCATGTGGCCACGGTGGCCTACACCACCTCGCCGGACTCGCCCTCGGGCGCCAAGGTGGACCTGTATTCGCTGGGTTATCGGGTGCCGCTGTATGCGCTGGGTGACAGCCTGGATTTCATCTACGGTAAATCCAATGTCAGCTCGGGTCAGACGCTGGCGCTCAATTCCACCCTCAACATCACCGGCCGTGGCGAAGTCTATGCACTGCGCTGGAACCACTTCTTTGCCCGCAGCGGGGAGTGGAGCAGCAAGCTGGTCTTCGGGGCGGACTACAAGAAGGTCGAGTCGTCCTGCGCCATCGCCGGCGGCCTGCTCAATGGCGCCAACATCAACACCTGCGTGCCTTACTCCACCCTGCCGCTGTCGGTCAGCTACAGCGCGCAGCGCCAGAGCGTGGGCCAGATCATCGACTACAACCTGGGCATCGCCCGCAACCTGGCTACCGGCCAGGCACGGCGCAACGATAGCCTGAATGTGACGGACCGCTATTCGCTCTTCACCGGCTCGCGCCGGTCGATGGACAATTTCATCGCCATCCGTGGCGGCGCGTCCTGGTTCAAGGGCTTCGAGAACGACTGGCAGGTGCGCCTGGCCAGCGCCCTGCAGATTTCACCGCACGCCCTGCCGCCAGTGGAGCAGTTCGGCATGGCGGGTGCCAATACCGTGCGCGGCTTTACCGAACGTGCGGTGGCCGCCGACAGTGGCGTGGTCCTCAACAGCGAAGTCTATACGCCCGACCTGCTGGCCAAGCAGGAGGTGCGCGGGAACATGCGCCTGCTGGCCTTCTTCGATGCCGGCCGGGGTGCCAATAACAACGTGACGTCCGCTTCCACGCTGCCTTCCACCGTGACGCTGGCCAGCTTCGGTGCCGGCGTCCGTTACACCCTGGGCCGTGATTTCAGCCTGCGCCTGGACGTGGCGCGCGTACTGCTCAATGGCAATTCGGTGACCGAACAACGCGGCGATCTCAACGCCCATCTGAGCGCAATCCTGGGGTTCTGACATGACTTCGACATCCACCTCCGCTTCTGCTTCCACGCAACGCCCGGTCCAGCCGGCCATCGAATTGCTGCCGCCGTCGATCACGGTGCGGGTGGGCAGGCGCAAGCTGACGCTGTCCTGGCGCCCCAGCAAGCCGCTGCCGCAATTGCTGTCGCGCCTGCTGCGCCGCTCCTGGCAGCGTCTGCTGGCGCCAGGGTTGCGCATCTCGCTGGCGGCGGCCGCCGTCTGCGGTGCGTGGCAGGCACCGGTACTGGCGGCGGCGCCCGCGCCGGGGACCTTGCCCAACGGCTGGAGCGTGGTCAATGGCAATGTCACCTTCACCCAGAACGGCAACACGCTCAACATCAACCAGCTCTCGCCGCAGGCCATCGCCAAGTTCGCCTCCTTCAGCATCGGCGCCGATGCAGCGGTCAACGTGAACCAGCCCAATGCAGCGGCAGCACTGCTGGCCAAGGTGACCGGCGCGGATATCTCGCAGATCTACGGCAAGCTGTCCGCCACCGGCACCGTGGTGTTATACAACCCCAACGGCGTGGTGATCGGCCCCAGCGGTACCATCGATGCGGCGCGTTTCATCGCCACCTCGCTGGCCATCAGCGACAGTGATTTCCTGGCCGGCAAGCTCAACTTCGCCAAAGAGGGTACGGCCGGTCTGGTGGACAACCAGGGCAAGATCGAATCGGCCACCGGTGGCAGCGTCTACCTGATCGGCAGCAGCGTCTCCAACAGCGGCATCATCAAGAGCCCGCAGGGCGAGGTGATCCTGGCCGCCGGCCAGACCGTGACCCTGGCCGATACCGCTACGCCGGGCGTGACGGTCAACGTCACCGGTAGCGCCGGCAACGTCACCAACCTGGGCAGTATCACCGCCGAAGCCGGGCGCATCGGCGTGGCTGCGGGCCTGATCACCAACAGCGGCGTCATCAGCGCCTCCAGCGTGGTGCGCGAAGGTGGTCGCATCTTCCTGCGCGCCTCGCAGGATCTCACCACCACCGCCAGTTCCAGCATCACCGCCGATGGCACCAAGGGCGGTAACGTCACGCTGTTCGCCAGCAACAAGGCCTTCATCGATGGCGATGTCTCGGCCACCGGCGCGCCGGGGCAGGGCGGTTTCGTCGACACATCGGGCCTGAAGCAACTGGACGTGGTGAAGGTGCCCACGGTCGGTTCGGGCGGCACCTGGCTGATCGATCCATATGACCTGGAGGTGGTGGCCAATGGCACCCTGACCGGCAGTGGTGGCAGCTGTGGCACCTCCTATGCCGTGTATTCCGGTGAAGACGGCTCGCAGATCAGTGCCAGTACCATCAGCAACCAGCTCAACAACGGCACCAGCGTGCGCCTGAGGACAGGCACGGATGGCGGCGACCAGGCCGGCAACATCACCGTCAGCGCCGCCATCGAAAAGACCAGTGATTACGATGCGACGTTGACGCTGCAGGCGGCCAACAACATCACCATCAACGCCAACATCACCAGCACGGCGGGCAAGCTGGACCTGAACCTCGAAAGCGGCTACCAGGAAGTGCAGACGGACAGTTTCAGGGTGGCGGTGGTCAGTTCCAGTCACCAGACGACCATCGGCAATAACGCGCGCGTCGTGCTCAACGGTGGCACGATGGACGTCAAGGATGGCTCCAGCAAAGGGAATCTGCTCATCAGCAATGGCACGGTCGATCTCGGTACGGGAGGGTTGTTGACTGCCGCTGCCCTGGAGCTGGGGAGTGCCGGCGTGTTGACGATGAGAGGCAGCCAGCTCAACGTCGATTCGGTGAACAACAACGGTACCGTGAACCTGCTCAGCGGGGGGAGCAACAACCTGGTCGTGGGCAGCGGCGGCATCAGCAACAATGGCACCATCAACGTCAATTCCAGCGGTTCGATCACCTCCAGCGGCGATGTGGTCAACAATGCCAACGGCAAGATACTGCTCAATGCATCCGGTACCACCCTCAATACCTCGGGCAATGCCACCTGGACCAACAATGGCACGCTCAACATCAGCGGCGTGAACCAGAACCTGAGCCTGGATGGTTCCAACGGACTGGTCAACAATGGCCAGATGAACCTGGGCAACCAGACCTCCATCGTCAGCGCCAGCAATAGCGTGACCAACAACGGCACGCTGACCATGGCCGGCGCCACGATCAGCGTCAAGCAGATCACCAATGCGGCCAACGGCACCATTTCCGGAAACGGCACGCTCACCGCCAGTGGTTCGGTCATCAACAACGGTACCCTGGCGCCGGGTGGCGATGGCACGGTGGGCAGCCTCACCATCAGTGCCAACAGTTTCACGCAGAATGCGGCCGGCAGAATGCTGGTCGACATCGCCGGCCCAAGCAGCTATGACCGCATCACCCTCAACACCAGCTCGGTCAACCTGGACGGTACCCTCAAGACACGACTGCTCGGCAACTATGTTCCGACGAGCAACGCCAGCTTTGATGTCTTCGATTTCGGTTTCAGCGAATCCGGCGTCGGGGACAGCTATTTCCGCTACGTGACTGGCGATGTGGTCAAAGTCGGTAGCGACGAGAAGATGATCAAGGCGGTCTATGGTGACGGCGGCTCGCTCAGCCTGCAGTTCAGGGGCGCCGAGACCTTCTACGCGGCTAACAGCGAGGGTGGTTGGGGTAGCCGCTACAGCTGGGCCGACAGCCAGGGGGAGAGCACCAGCGACACCTATCTTCCGACCCAGATCGATACCGTGATCATCGCGGCCAGCACCAGCCTGCGGCATGACAGCGGGGATGACGTGATCGGCAGCCTGCAGATCGCCCAGGGCGGCCAGCTGTATCAGCAGAGCGGCAACCTGACGGTCCGCAACAGTGCCAGCATCCAGGGGACGGCCAACGTCAGTGTCGGCAGTTCGGCGGCTGCCAATGCCACGACGGCCCTGATTCTCAATGGCACCACCAGCGGCAATGGCACCCTCAACATCGGCGGTACTGACATGATCGAGGGGGAGACCACGCTCCTGAAGGGCAGCGTGACCATCGCCAATGCCTCGCAGTCCGGCATGACGGTCAATCTGACCGCCGGTAACCTGACACTGGGTGGCGATGTCCGCCTGTCCAACCTGACCGTCTCCAACGGCACCGTGACCGGCAATACCGGCTCGCGCCTGGTGGTGGCCGAAGGCTTTACCCAGACCGGTGGCAATCTGACCCTGGCCGACGCAGCGCTGTCGCAGGCCAGCGGCGCTCTGGCCGTGGGCAATATCACCGCCAACAATCTGGTACTGGAAGCGCAGAGCGGCAACGTCAGCCAGAACAGCGGTACTTCGCTGCGGGTGACGCGGCAGTTGATCGCGGCGGCCACCACCGGCATCAAACTCAGCAATTCGGGTAACCAGGTGGCGGGCTTCGCGGCCAACAACAACGGCACGGGTGACATCAGCCTCACCAATTCGCTCAATACCAGCGACGCCAGCGTGGTCAGCATCAATGGCGTGAACACCACGCGCGGCAATATCAGCATCGACAATACGGGCGGTGCGCAGACCACGGCCATCGGCAGCAGTGCCGATTTCCTCGGCAGTCTGCCCACCAGCGCCAATGGCACGGTCACCAGCGCGGCCAGCAAGCTGTCGCTGCTGGGCATCAACACCACCGGCCAGGTCAAGAGTTCCAACGGATCCGTGAGCCTGGTCACGCATAGCCCGCTGACCATCGGTTCGGGCGGGGTGAGCGCCACCGGCAGTATCACGCTGACTGCCGGGGCCTCGTCGGGCAGCAACGACACGCTGACCGTCAATGGCGTGCTGGTCTCCACCGGCGGCAACATCACGCTCTCGGCCGGCGATTCGATGACCATCAATGCCAACATCTCCACCTCGCCGCCGGGCGTGGCGCTGCTGTCAGTGGATTCCGGCGCGGTGATCGGCTACGCGCAAGGGGTGACCATCACCGACGCCAACGGTACCCGTACGCCGGTGGCGGCCAGCAGTAGCAGCACCAGTAGCAGCTCGGCCAACAGCCAGACCGCGCAGGCAGTGCAGCAGCAGCAGAACCAGCAGAGCCAGAACCTGCAGGCTACGCTGAACAATGCGCAGCTGTCGGATTCGGCGGCCTACCATACCGGCGATGTCCTGCAGCAGAACAATGCCAGCGGCCAGACCGTGGGCGGCACCGCCGACAATTTCGGCGATGAGGGTGGCGATCGCAAGCAGGTCAAGAAACCGCTGCCGATGTGCACCTGATGAACCGGATCAAATCACGCCTATGAACTCCTTCAAGAAAAACCTGCCGGGACTGGTCCGGCAACAAGTGGCCGCGCAACTGCTGGCGTTGGGCCTGGCGCTGTGGCTGCTGGTCGTGGCCGCCCCGGCTCATGCGCAGGCGCAGCCGGTGGTCGGCCAGGTGACCCACCTGTCGGGCGTGCTCACGGCGCGTCATGCCGATGGTTCGCGCGTGGTACTGGCCGTGAAATCGGCCATCCTGCAGGGCGATACCCTGATCACCGAGCGGGAGACCTATACCCGCGTCAAGTTCCTGGACAATGCCGAGATCGTCCTGCGTCCGGGGACCGAAGTGGCGGTCAACAAATACATCTACGACGAGAAAGAACCGAAGAACGACTCGGTGGCCATCGGCCTGGTCAAGGGTGGCCTGCGTGCCGTGACCGGACTGGTCGGCAAGCGTAATCACGAAGCCGTCAACTTCGATACGCCCACGGCCACCATCGGCATTCGCGGCACCCACTTCGGCGCGCTGTACTGCCAGAACGATTGCGGTGGCGTGCCGACGCCCAGCGGCCAGCCGCCAGACAACGGTCTGCACGTGGATGTGGTGAGCGGTGCCATCGTGGTCAGCAACCCCGGCGGTTCGCAGGTCTTCAGTGCCGGCCAGTTCGGTTTCGTGCAGTCGAGGATCGTGCCGCCGGTGATCGTGCCGCAGTCGCAGGGCGTGCAGGTGACCATGCCACCGGCCATCAGCAGCAACGGCAACAATGGTACGCAGAAGATTGGTGCGGCCAAGCTGGATGCCTGTGTAGTGCAGTGATGCATTCGCTGCAGCAAGCCTGAAAAAAGGGCGCCGACACTTGTGTGCGGCGCCCTTTTTGTTGAAGCCGGCCGGCTTCAGAAGTCGAGCACGGTCCCGGTGGCCAGCATGCGCGGACGGTGCATGCCGGTGCCGGCGGCAATCTCGCTGGCAATTTCCTGCAGTTGGCCGGGTTTGGCGTGGGTGACCAGTACCTCGGGCGTGCTCTGCAGATGTTGCAGCTCCTGCAGCAGCAGGCTGGGGCAAAGGTGTTTGGAGAGCAGCGCCAGTTCGCGATCGCGGTTGGCGAAGGCGGCTTCGATGATCAGGTAGCGCAGGGCGTCGATGCGGTTGAGCGCTTCCCACAGCGCCGGGCAGATGGAGGTATCGCCACTGAAGGCGAGCGAGGCGCCGCTGTGTTCGTTGCGCAGGTGGTAGCCCACCGCCGGCACGGTGTGCGTGGCGGGCAACGGGGTGATACTGCGCTGTCCGATGCGGACGGCCTGGCCTTGCTCGACGGTGGCAAAGCGCAGGAAGGGTTGCTCGGCATTCGGGATGACGCTGAAGTCGGGCCAGATGTGCCAGTTGAAGATGTGCTTGCGGATGATCTCCAGGGTCTGCGCCGTGGCGTGCATGGTCAGCGGGGCGCTGCGCATGTCGCCGACGCTGTCGATCATTAGCGGCAGGCAGGCAATGTGATCCAGATGGGCGTGGGTGATGAAGACGTGGTCGATGGCGGCCAGTCGCTGCAGCGACAGGTCGCCCACGCCGGTGCCGGCGTCGATCAGGATATCGTCATCAATGAGCAGGGAGGTGGTGCGCATGCCATTGCCACCGATGCCTCCACTGCAGCCGAGAATTTCTACACGCATCGTCGTTGCCGCTTTCAGGGTGTTAAGGTCCCTGCAAGATCATGGAAGCTCCTCAGGGATGCG
Organism: Herbaspirillum sp. C7C2; assembly: GCF_022627865.1. Classification (NCBI taxonomy): domain Bacteria; kingdom Pseudomonadati; phylum Pseudomonadota; class Betaproteobacteria; order Burkholderiales; family Oxalobacteraceae; genus Herbaspirillum; species Herbaspirillum sp. C7C2. The sequence continues at coordinate 214,037 of NZ_JABXGI010000006.1, read as the reverse complement.
CGTTGCAGTCCGGAAACCCCCGCCGGGACTGGCTTTGCGGAAAGTGTGGCAAGTTATGCAACAGATTGTGATGGTAAGGGATTCGGCGCTGTAGTGCAATCAGGATATCCCTGAGCTCAGCAGTTGCGGCGCGGCAGTGGGAAATGCGCCGCACGCCCCCGGCGCGGCGTTGACAAGCGTAGAATTGGCGCCCAAATCCCCCCAAGTTCGCTGCAAGACGGCGTGCGCCGTCGTTCTAGAATCGCCATGATGCCCGAAAAGCATCTGAAGAAAACGCGGGTTTGCCGGCCGGCAATCACCGGGTCATGTCCATACGCCAACGCATCAGGGAGCAGCATGTCGCCAGCAGTCCATCCAGCAGCCCGAGCCTGCCACCACGGCCCGTGCCACCACTGCCGCGCTGGGGAGATGGCAGCATGAATATCCACGACCTCAGTCCCAGTGCCGGCCAGCATCGCGACATCGCGCACCGGCTGGAGCGGCTCACCGAATTGTGCCGCGAGCTGGGCAGCAATCGCGATATCCCACTGTTGCTTGAACGCATCCTGCTGACCGCGCGCGATATCACCCGCGCCGACGGCGGCACCCTCTACCGCACGACAGAAAATGGCGACGCGCTGAGCTTCTACATCTCGGTCAACCAGACCCTCAAGATGCACCAGGGTGGCAGCAGCGGTCAGCCGATCTCGATTCCCGATATCGCCCTGACGCTGCCGGACGGCCAGCCCAACCTGGCGGCGGTGGCGGCCTATTCCGCCAATACCCGCAATTCGGTCAACATCCCGGACGTCTACCAGGCCAGTGGCTTCAACTTCAACGGCATGCGCCTGTTCGACGAGAAGTATGGCTATCAGTCCAAGTCCATCCTGACGGTGCCGATGCAGGACCACGAGGGCGAACTGGTGGGCGTGTTGCAGCTCATCAATGCCATCGATGCCGACAGTGGTGAGCCGATCCCCTTCTCCGAGACCGACCAGCGTTTCATCGAGGCGCTGGCGTCGCAGGCGGCCATGGCGATGACCAACCAGCAATTGATCGGTCGCCTGGAAAACCTGTTCGAAAGCCTGATCAAGCTGATCAACATCGGCATCGGCGAAAAATCCCCGCATACCGGCCGCCATTGCGAGCAGGTGCCACAGCTGGCGATGATGCTGGCCGAGGCGGCCCACAATGCCACCGAAGGCCCGCTGGCTGATTTCCGCATGACCGATGCCGACCGTCGCGAGCTGTGGCTGGCGGCACTGTTGCACGATTGCGGCAAGATCGGCTCGCCCAGCCATATCGTCGAGAAGGCCACCAAGCTGGAGACCATCTTCGACCGTATCCACCTGATCGATACCCGTTTCGAGGTCCTGAAGCGCGATGCCGAAATCCGCATGTTGCAGGAAAAGCTGGCGCTGGGCGCGGACCTGAGCGCGGACAAGTCGGCTGCGCTGGAAGCCGCCCTGCAGGCCGACGTGATGCAGATGGATGAGGAGCGGGCCTTCCTGCGCAAGATCAACTATGGCAACGAAGGCATGCGCGCCGAAGACCAGCAGCGCGTGCTGGATATCGCCGAGCGGACCTGGCGCGGCCCGGATGGCCAGCTGCGCAAGCTGCTCGACGACGAAGAGGCCGGCAATCTGCGCATCCGCGCCGGGACGCTCAACGATGCCGAGCGCGCCATCATCAACAACCACATCGTCATCACCATCCGCATGCTGGAGTCGCTGCCCTGGCCCAAGCAGCTCTCGCGGGTCACCGAATTTGCCGGCGGCCACCACGAGCGCATGGATGGCAAGGGCTACCCCAAGGGACTGACGCGGGACCAGATGTCGGTACAGGCGCGCATCATGGCGGTGGCCGACATCTTCGAGGCCGTCACCGCCGCTGACCGTCCCTACAAGCGCGGCAATACCCTCAACGAGGCGGTGGAAATCCTGGCCGGCTTCAAGGCGCGCGACCATATCGACCCGGACCTGTTCGACCTCTTCGTGCGGGAACGCATCTATGAAAAGTATGCCGAGCAGTTCATGCATCCCAGCCAGATCGACGAAGTCGACCTGTCGCGCATTCCCGGTCACGGCGGCTGAGAGCCGACATCCGGGTCAAGCTGGGTTATGCTCACGGCTGCATAAAGTCACCCGTCATTGAAGACGAGCCCGCCGCATGCGGGCTCGCATCGAGGAAAAGCACCACGTGTCCCAGGCAGTAACCCGATCTTCCGCTCCCGTCAGCCCGCCCGCCAGTTTCCTGCGCCGTCATTGGCGCGGCGATTATTCGCTCGGCCGTTCCTACTGGCTGCATACCGTCCTGCTGACCTCGCTGGTGCCGGCGCTGGCCATCTCGGTCCTGGCGCGCCTGACCAATGACATGCCGGCACGCTATGGCATGGCCGGCGTGCTGGGGATCGCCGCCTTCAGCTACCTGGCCTGGACCTGGGGCGTCTGCGGCTGCTGGCGTTCGGCCAGCAAGCACGTGGCGCGGGGCGGACGCCGCTGGGCCGAGGTGGTGGTCAAGTTCCTCATCATCTGTGGTGCCATCAGCATGGCCACCAGTACCTGGCGCGCCGCGCCCTCCTTGCGCGAGCAGTTCGAGATCGCCCTGGGCAAGCAGTTGGGGCCGCCGGTGGTCTATCAGTTGAGAGTGGACGGCAAGTCGCTGCTGCTTCAGGGCGGCATGAACGATGGCGCGGCCGATGGCCTGGAACGCCTGCTGCAACAGCATCCTTCGGTGCAGACCGTGGTGCTGTATTCGGCCGGCGGCTGGGTGCGCGAGGGCAAGCTGGTGGGCGAGGTGATCCGTCGCCACCGGCTCAACACCTATGTGGAGCAGGAGTGTTCCTCTTCCTGCACGCTGGCCTTCCTGGCCGGCCGCGACCGCGCCATGGACCCGCGTGCGCATATCGGTTTTCATACGCTCTACACGGTGGGTGGTGACGACCGCATCAACAAGAGCTTCGACCGCAAGCTGACCTTCGACACCTACGGCAAGCTGGGTCTGCCGCACGATTTCATCGAACACATTGCCGATACCCCGGCCGCCCGCAGCTGGTATCCGGAGCTGGGCCAGTTGCTGCAGGCCGGTGTCCTGACACGGCTGGCGCCAGGGGGCGAGACCGCCCAGATCGCCACCATCGCCAGCTCACGCGACATCCTGGAAGCCGAGTTCAAGAAGGGCGCGCTGTTCGACATCATGGCGCGCTACCATCCTGCCGACTTTGCCCACACCATCGACCTGGCCTGGGCCAAGGTCCAGGCGCATGCGTCGGACGCCGACATCCTGGCGGTCGGCCGCGAGCAGGTCGGCCTGTTGAGCCGCCGCCTGCTGCCGATCGCTTCCGACGAATCCCTGGCCGAGTTCCAGCAGCTGCTGCTGGATGAAGCGGTCGCCCTGCGTGGCATCAGCACGGCGGCCTGCACCGAACTGATCTATCCACGCTCGCGCGCGGACGCCGCCGCCGGCCGCGAGGCACCGCAGGCCGTGCTGCCGCAGGAATTCGCCAACCGCGAGCAGCAGATGACCCAGCGCCTGTTGCGCGATGCCGATCCGGCCAATGCCGGTCGCTACACCCTGGCCGAGCGCACCCGCGTCTTCCGCAAGGCGCTGGCGCCGCTGACGCAGGAACAGTTGAAGCTGCTGTCCTCGGCGCTGCGTCGCCAAGCCGATCCGGATGCCACCTGTGATGCCTCCATCGCCTACCTGCGTGCAGTCAACCAGCTGCCACCGGAAGAGCGCAGGGTGGCGCTGCGGGTCCTGTATTCGCGCAACTGAGGCTGGCCATGACCCCACCTATCCCTCACCGCCCGCTGGCCGCCATGTTCCGCAGCCTGCTGTCGGCACTGCTGTGTGGCGTGGTCTATACGCTGCTGGCCAGTCCTGCCGCCAACCTGCAGGACAGCACCACCCTGGCGCCGATTGCCGCCCCGGCCCCCGCGCTGATGATCGCGCTGCTGTGGCGCAAGCCGGCGCGCGACTGGTTCCCGTATCTGCTGGCGGTGTTCGTGGCCATGCTGGTGGTGGGTGACCGGGATAGCCTGCCAGTGCAGGTCGACGCCGGTTTCGCGCTGTTGAACGTGGTGCAGATCGTTGCCTGCATCTGGCTGGGACGACGCTTCGTCAGTCGCGACGGGCAGTTCGATGGTCTCTACAAGCTGGGCCGCTTCGTGGCGCTCCTGCCCTTGCTGGTGGTGGCGGTGGTGGCTGCCCTGGGGGCAAGCCTGGCGGCCGATGTGATGCCGGCCGGCTGGTGGGCCGAATGGCGCACGTTGCTGGTGGGCAATGGTCTGGCGATCCTGGTACTGACGCCGACCTGGCTGGTCTGGTCGCAGCTGCACTGGCGCAGCCTGCGCGGCGACCGGCCCTCCTTGCTCGGTGCCGCGGCCGTGGTGGCGGTATTGCTGGCATGTGCCGCCTGCGATTGGTCGGGCGAGGTGCAGCGTGTGCTGCTGTCGCTGGTGCTGGCCGGGGCCGCCCTGTACGGCGGCATGCGCAGTGCCACCCTGGTGACCAGCCTGGCCGCGGTGATGGCGGTTTTGCTCACGCTCTACGATATGGGCCCCTATCGCCAGGAAGGGCTGGACAGCACCTGGAGCCTGCAGGTCGACCTGGCCGGCCTGGCCATGCTGACCTTCTTCATCGCCGTGGCCATGCGCGAGCGGCAGGCGCTGGCGGCACGGATGGAACAGATGCGCCGCTTCGAATCGCTGGGATTGATGGCCGGTGGCATCGCCCATGACTTCAACAACGTATTGGGCGCTGCGGGTGGCTATGCCGAACTGGCCCAGGAACAACTGGACCCGGCCGCCCCGGCCCAGCGCCCGCTGTCGGAGGTGGTATCGGCAGTGCGTCGGGGGCGCGAACTGACGGAGCAGATCCTGCTGGCGGGACGTCGCGGAGATCGCCAGCGCAGCCTGCTGGACCTGCGCGAGCCGGTGGCCGAGGCGGTGCGGCTGGCCCGTCCCTTGTGCCGGGCCGGCGTGGTGATCGAGTTCCAGCCACCGGCCCAGCCGCTGGCAGTGCAAGGCCATGCCGGGCAGCTCTCGCGCGTGGCCCTGAACCTGATCCGCAATGCCAGCCAGGCTGCGCGCAGCCGAGTGGTGGTCAGCCTGCATGCCGGAGAGGCGCCAGCCGAAGCGCCCCTGGCCGGCGACTTGCCGCAACAGCAGGCGGTGTGGCTGGAGGTGGTGGATGACGGCAGCGGCATCGCCCCGCAGCACCTGTCGCGGCTGTTCGAACCCTTCTTCACCACGCGCGACGGTCCGGGCGGCAAGGGGACCGGACTGGGCCTGGCCATCGTGGCCGGCATCGCCATCGAACACGAAGGCGGCGTGGCCGTTGCCAGTGATGCCAGGGGCACGCGCTTCCGGCTGCTGCTGCCGGCTGCGGCCGCCACTGATCTACCGTCGCCTGCGGCAACACCGGAACCGACGTCCGACGCCGACCAGTTGCACGATGAGCAGGTCGCCAGCGGGCAGGGCCAATGCATCTTTGTGGTCGACGACGATGCGGCTCAGCGCACACTGTGTGCGCAATGGCTGGATGCGCTGGGCTATGCGCCCATCGTCTTCGACGACCCGCTGCTGGCGCTGGAGGAATTCGCCCTGGAGCCGCTGGCGGTGGATCTGGTGATCACCGACCTGGACATGCCGCAGATGCAGGGTGATGCCCTCATTGCGGCCCTGCGCGAACTGCGCGCCGATCTGCCGGTGGTGTTGTGCTCCGGTCAGGCCCACGTGGTGGACCTGGCAAGGACGCTGGGCGTTGCCGGCCTGACCAAGCCGCTTGAGCGAGCTGCATTGCGACGCGCTATCATGACCGCGCTGCCCGATACCGAACAAGGAACTCCATGAGCACTACCCCTCCCATCCGGGTGCTGGTCGTCGATGACGACCAGGCCATGCGCCAATTGCTGGTCGACTACCTGAGCGGCCACGGCCTCTCGGTCGACAGCGCCGCCACCGGTGCCCAGGCCCAAAGCGCCGTGCAGGAATCGGTCTATGACATGGTGCTGCTGGACCTCGGCCTGCCCGACATCGATGGCGCCGAACTGGCGCGTCGCTGGCGGGCCGAGAGCAGCATGTCCATCATCTGCGTGACCGGGCGCAATGAAGAGGCCGACATGGTGATGGGCCTGGAGCTGGGGGCCGACGATTACATCACCAAGCCGTTTTCGCCCCGCGAAGTGCTGGCCCGCATGCGTGCCGTACTGCGCCGCACCGCCACGCCAGCCGCCCCCGCGGCGCCGGTGACCCGTAGCAAGCACCCGCGTGCCTATCGCTTCGCCGGCTGGGACCTGAACCTGAACACCCGTCGCCTGACCGCGCCGGACCAGCGCCAGGTGAGCCTGACCAATGCCGAGTTCAGCCTGCTGGTGGCCTTCCTGGGCGCGCCGGGGCGCATCGTCTCGCGCGAGCACCTGCTGGAGAGCACGCGCGCCTTCGACGAAGTCTACGACCGTGCCATCGATGTCCAGATCCTGCGACTGCGCCGCAAGCTGGAAGCCGATCCCAAGAACCCGACCCTGCTGCGCACCGAGCGCGGCGCCGGTTATTTCCTGGATGCCGAGATCGAGACCCTGTGGGGCTAGCGCGGGACTGTCGGCGCGTCCCTCCCTGACGCATTGCGGTTCCTGCGGCGCAGCTGCGCGCCTGTCCAATTCCTGTTCCATGTTTCTTCCATGACCACCGTCACCCCTCCGTCATCGCGCCTGCGCGAACTCCGCCAGAACGTGCTGGCCGGCCTCACCACTTCCTTCGCCCTGGTGCCGGAATGCATCGCCTTCGCCCTGGTGGCGCAGTTGAATCCGCTCATGGGGCTGTATGGCGCCTTCTTCATCTGCACCATCACCGCGCTGTTCGGTGGCCGGCCGGGGATGATCTCGGGGGCCGCCGGTTCGATGGCGGTGGTCATCGTGGCGCTGGTGGTGCAACACGGGGCGCAGTATTTCCTGGCCACGGTGGTGTTGTCAGGCCTGATCATGCTGGCCTTCGGTGCGCTCAGGCTGGGCAAGCTGGTGCGCATGGTGCCGCATCCGGTGATGCTGGGCTTCGTCAATGGCCTGGCGATCGTGATCGCGCTGTCGCAGCTGGAACATTTCCGTACCAGTACGCCGTCCGGGCCACAGTGGCTGCAGGGGACGTCGCTGTGGATCATGATCGGCCTGACCCTGGCGACCATGCTGGTGGTGTGGCTCCTGCCACGCGTGACCAAGGCCATTCCGCCCGCACTGGCAGCCATTCTCGGAGTGGGTCTGCTGACCTATGTCAGTGGCCTGCACACGCGTACCCTGGGCGACATGGCGCAGATCGCCGGTGGCTTGCCGCCGCTGCATCTGCCCAGCGTGCCGTTGACCCTGGAGACGCTGCGCATCGTCGGACCGTATGCGGTGCTCATGGCCATTGTCGGCCTGCTGGAAACGCTGCTGACCTTCAACCTGACCGACGAAATCACCGCCAGCCGTGGCCAGCCCAACCGGGAATGCCTGGCGCTGGGCGCGGCCAATGTGGTCTCGGGCCTGTTCGGCGGCATGGGTGGTTGCGCCATGATCGGTCAGACCATGATCAACCTCGGCTCAGGCGGCCGTTCGCGACTCTCGGGCGTGGTGGCGGGGGTGATGATCCTGTTGTTCATCCTGTTCCTGTCTCCGGCCATCGAGCGTATTCCGCTGGCGGCACTGGCCGGCGTCATGTTCGTGGTGGCGCAGGAGACCTTTGCCTGGGGCTCGCTGCGGGTGCTGGGCAAGGTGCCGCGGAACGATGCGCTGGTCATCATCGCCGTCACCGTCATTACCGTCTTGACCGACCTGGCGGTGGCGGTGTTGTGCGGCATCGTGATCGCCGCGCTCAACTTCGCCTGGGAGCACGCACGCGAAGTGCGTGCCGAGGTAGTCGACGAAGACGATGGCAGCCGTACCTACCTGCCGCATGGCACCCTGTTCTTTGCCTCGACCACGCGCTTCCTGGAACTGTTCGCGACCCAGGACGACCCGCAACAGATCACGCTGGATTGCCGCCACCTGCGCCTGGCCGACCATTCGGCCATTGCCGCCGTGCAGACGCTGGCCGAGCGCTATGTGCGGCTGGGCAAGGACTTGCGCGTGGTGGCACTGTCCCGGCGATGCCGCCAGTTGCTGCAGCGGGCGGGTGTGCCGCATGTGGACTGAGCCATGAAAAAAAACGCCCGCCCTCGATAAGGAGGCGGGCCAAAGTACCACGGGAAACTTGTCTGAAAAGCGGCTCGCATCGCAGGATGCGAGCCGTTTTTGTCTGGGTGTGTCGGGTTTACAGGCCCAGGAAATCCATCTTGCCCAGCTTGACGCCCTGGTGACGCAGGATGTCGTAGGCGGTGGTGATGTGGAAGAAGAAGTTGGGCAGGCCGAACACCAGCAGGTATTCGCGTGCGCTCATGCTGCGCTCTTCGCCGCGCAGCTTCATGGTGATGACACGGTCTTCCTGGCCGTTGACCGCATCGGCGGGAATGGATTCGAGGAAGACGATGGTCTTGTTGATGCGGGCCTGCAGTTCGTCGAAGCTGGTCTCGTCATCGCTGAAGGCCGGCGCGGCCACGCCCGAGAGGCGGCTGGCGGTGGCCTTGGCGGTGTCGCTGGCGCGCTGTACTTGCGCCGTCAGCGGGAACATGTCTTCGTACAGGCGTGCCGAGAGCAGCTGCTGCGGTTCAAGCTTGTGCTGGTCGGCATGTTGCTCTGCCTTGTCGAGCAGGGAGGACAGATTGTGCAGGGCGCGGATCAGCGGGGTGATGCCGACTTCGTGCAGGGTGATGGACATTTTTTTTTCTGGGATGAAGGTGGATGACAGTCTCCGGATGCGCTAGCGCATCGGGAGACTGGAACATTACTACCGTGAAGATACCTGCGTCGCAGCTGGCTGCGGCGTACTCCAGCCGCCGCCCAGGGCGCGGATCAGGTTGACCGTGGAGCGGGCGCGCTCGCCATCGAGGGTGACCGAGGCGCGCTGCAGTTGCAGCACGGTGCGGTCGGCATCGATGACGTTGAAGTAGCTGACCGCGCCTTCGCGATACTGGGTGTGGGAGAGCCGGGCCGCACGCGAGGACGAGGCGACCGCTTCGTCCTGGGCGCGGTTCTGGTCGTCCAGGATGCGCAGGTTGGCCAGGTTGTCTTCCACTTCGCGGAAGGCATTCAGGACCGTGCCGCGATAGGTGGCGACCTGTTCTTCATAGCTGGCGCGGGCGCGATCGACGCCGGCCTGGCGACGGCCGCCATCGAAGATCGGCATGGTCAGGGCGGTGCCCACCAGCGGGCCGAGCAGGAAGGTGCGGCTGGACCAGTTGAAGAGATCACCCAGTTGGGCCGACTCGTAGCCCAGACCACCGGTCAGGTTAAGGGCCGGGAAGAAGGCCGACTTGGCCACGCCCACGCGGGCATTGGCGGCGGCCATGGCACGTTCGGCGGCAGCGATGTCGGGACGGCGCTCCAACAAGGTCGAGGGCAGACCGGCCGGGACCGAGATCGCCAGTCGCTTCAGCGGTTGCGGCGGCAGCGCGAACTCGGCCGGGGTACGGCCCAAGAGGATGGCCAAGGCGTGTTCGGCGGTGGCGCGCTGGCGGGCAATGCCCAGCGCTTCCGATTGGGCCGAGGCCAGTTCGGCGCGGGCGCGGGCTACGTCGACTTCGCTGATGTCGCCCTCATCGAAACGGCGCTGCACCAGGCGCAGCGATTCCTGGCGCAGATCGACGGTGCCACGATAGAGCTCGGCGGCGGCATCCAGTTCACGCACCTGGAAATACTGTTGCGCGACGTCGGCCTGCAAGGCCAGCAGCACCGAATGGAACAGCGCTTCGCTGCGCTGGGCATCGGCGGTGGCGGCATCGACCGTGGAGGCGACGCGGCCGAACAGGTCCACTTCATAGGACACACCCAGTTGCGCCCGGTACAGGGTGTTGGGCTGGGTGTTGGCATCGGCCGGCAAGCCCTGCGAGGCCGGCGAGGGCCGTTGACGCGTGGCACCCAGGCCGGCGTCGATCTGCGGGAAGTAACCAGAGCGTGCATCGCGGGTCAGTGCGCGTGCCTGGCCCAGCCGCGCGGCGGCCGCCTTGAGGTCCTGGTTGGCCTGCTGAGCGCGGTCTTCCAGGGCGTTCAACTGGTCGTCGCCGAAGATCTTCCACCATTCGCCACGGGCGATGTCTTCGGCGGGCTGGGCGGCCTTCCATTGGCTGCCGTTTTCACCGGTCTGGGTGGTGGGGGCGGCTTCCTTGAAGGCGGCCGGGGTATCCACCGAGGGACGCTCGTAGGTGGGCGCCACCGAGCAGCCGGCCAGCACCAGCAAGGTGGCCAGCAGGGCCGAGCCGATGCGCACGGGGCGCAGCAGGCGGGTCATCGATTGAGTCATCATTTTTCTTGCTCCATTCATGGGCTGATCCGGGGATCAGCGATCATCCTGCGGGCCGGGGGCGGCGTGGCTGACTTGCGGCACATGCGAACCGGCGGTCATCGGGGCTTCATGATGAGAGGCCGAGTGCAGCTGGCGGCGGTCGATGGTGCGCAGCAGGACGTAGAACACCGGGGTCAGGAACAGACCGAACAGGGTCACGCCCAGCATGCCGAAGAACACCGCGATGCCCATCGCATGGCGCATTTCCGAACCGGCGCCAGAGGAAGTCACCAGCGGCACCACACCCATGATGAAGGCGATCGAGGTCATCAGGATCGGGCGCAGACGCAGGCGGCTGGCTTCGATGGCGGCTTGTACGGCGGTACGGCCTTGCATCTCCAGTTCGCGGGCGAATTCCACGATCAGGATGGCGTTCTTGGCCGACAGGCCCACCAGGACCATCAGGCCGATCTGGGTAAAGATGTTGTTGTCGCCACGGGTCAGCCAGACGCCGGTCAGGGCGGCCAGGATGCTCATGGGGACGATCAGGATCACGGCCAGCGGCAGGGTCAGGCTTTCATACAGGGCAGCCAGCACCAGGAACACCAGCAGCACGCTGATCGGGAACACCCACACGCCGGCATTGCCTGCGAGGATCTTCTGGTAGGTCAGGTCGGTCCATTCGAACTTGATGCCACGTGGCAGGGTTGCAGCAGCCACGCGTTCGGCGGCGGCCTGGGCCTGGTCCGAGGAGTAACCCGGGGCCGGGCCGCCGTTGATGTCGGCGGCGGTATAGCCGTTGTAGCGCACCACCATTTCCGGGCCGAAGGTCTGCTTGACCTTCACCACCGAGGACAGCGGCACCATCTCGCCGGCAGTGTTGCGGGTCTTCAGCTGGGCGATGTCCTCGGCCTTGGCGCGGAAGGGTGCGTCAGCCTGGGCACGGACCTGATAGACACGGCCGAAGCGGTTGAAGTCGTTCACATACAGCGAACCGAGGTAGATCTGCATGGTGTTGAAGACGTCGGTCACCGGGATGCCGAGCTGCTTGGCCTTGACGCGATCCAGTTCCACATCCAGTTGCGGCACGTTGATCTGGTAGCTGGAGAACATCGGACCCAGCGCCGGTTCCTTGGCGGCGGCCTTCATGAAGGCCTGTGCGGCCTTGTCCAGTTCGGCGTAGCCCAGTGCGTCACGGTCTTCGATCTGCATCTTGAAGCCACCCAGGGTACCCAGGCCCATCACCGGCGGTGGCGGGAAGACGGCGGTGAAGGCTTCCTTGATGCCGCCGAACTTCTTGTTCAGCGACGCGGCGATGGCATTGCCCGAGAGCTCCTTGCTCTTGCGCTCTTCGAAGGGCTTCAAGCCCACGAAGACGATACCGGCCGAGGAACTGTTGGTGAAGCCATTGATGGACAGGCCGGGGAAGGCAATGGCGCTGGCCACACCCGGTTCCTTCAACATGATGTCGCTCATCTTGCGCATCACTTCTTCGCTGCGGTCAATCGAAGCACCGTTGGGCAGTTGTGCGAAGGCCACCAGGTATTGCTTGTCCTGGCCCGGCACGAAGCCGCCGGGGACGATGTAGGAAACGCCCAGGGTTGCGGCCAGCAGCACCACGTAGACACCCATGGTGGCGCCCTTGCGCTTGATCACGCCGGTCACGCCGGTGCCGTAGTTGTCGGAGGCGCGGTTGAAGAAGCGGTTGAAGCGGATGAAGAAGCCACCCAGGAAGCGGTCCATCTGGCGCGTCAGCCAGTCCGGCTTGTCGCCATGACCCTTGAGCAGCAGGGCGGCCAGGGCCGGGGACAGGGTCAGCGAGTTGAAGGCCGAGATGACGGTGGAGATCGCAATGGTCATCGCGAACTGCTTGTAGAACTGGCCGGTCAGGCCGGTCATGAAGGCCAGCGGCACGAACACCGCCACCAGCGTCAAGGCAATCGCGATGATGGGGCCGGACACTTCCTGCATGGCGCGATAGGTGGCGTCACGCGGCGAGAGGCCGGCGCCGATGTTGCGTTCGACGTTTTCGACCACCACGATGGCGTCATCGACCACGATACCGATGGCCAGCACCATGCCGAACAGCGACAGCGCATTGATGGTGTAGCCGAAGCCCAGCATCAGCGAGAAGGTACCGATGATGGACACCGGCACCGCCAACAGCGGAATGATGGAAGCACGCCAGGTCTGCAGGAAGATGATCACCACGATCACCACCAGGGCGATCGCTTCCAGCAGGGTGTGGACCACCGCTTCGATGGAGGCGCGCACGAACTGGGTCGGGTCATAGACGATGCTGTAGCTGACCGAGCTGGGGAAGTCGGCCGACAGTTCCTTCATCGCTGCGCGCACCTGGGTCGAGACATCCAGCGCGTTGGCGCCGGGGGCCTGGAAGATGGGGATGGCGACGGCCGGCTTGTTGTCCAGCAGCGAGCGCAGGCCGTATTCGGAGGCGGCCAGTTCCACCCGGGCGACATCGCCCAGGCGGGTGGTGGCGCCGTCCGGCGAGGCCTTCAGGATAATGTCGCGGAATTCGCCTTCGGTCTTCAGGCGGCCTTGCGCGTTCACCGACAGCTGCAGCGGGGTATCCGGCGCGCTGGGGGAGGCGCCGATCACACCGGCGGCCACCTGCACGTTCTGTTCGCGGATGGAGCGCACCACGTCGCTGGCGGTCAGGCCGCGCTGGGCCACCTTGTTGGGATCGAGCCAGACGCGCATGGCGTAGTTGCCCGAGCCGAACAGGCCCACTTCACCCACGCCCTGGATGCGTGCCAGGCGGTCCTTGACGTTCAGGACCGCGTAGTTGCGCAGGTAGGTGGTGTCGTAGCGGTTGTCGGGCGAGGTCAGGTGCACCACCATGGTCAGGGTGGGCGAGGACTTGAGTGTGGTCACACCCAGGCGCTGCACGTCTTCCGGCAGGCGCGGCAGGGCTTGCGAGACGCGGTTCTGCACCAGCTGCTGCGCCTTGTCGGGGTCCACGCCCAGGCGGAAGTTGACGGTGATGGTGAGGTTGCCGTCGCTGTTGGCCTGCGACTGCATGTAGAGCATGTTTTCCACGCCGTTGATCTGCTCTTCCAGCGGCGAGGCCACGGTTTCGGCGATCACCTTGGGGTTGGCGCCGGGATACTGCGCGCGCACCACCACCGAGGGCGGCACCACTTCGGGATATTCCGAGATGGGCAGCTGCAGCATGGCCAGCACGCCGCCCAGCAAGAGCAGTACCGACAGCACACCCGCGAAGATCGGGCGGTCGATGAAGAATTTAGAGATATTCATGTAGGTTCCTTGTCAGCCGTCGGGATGCAACCGCCCTTGCAGGAGGGCGATGCGCCCCCGCGGCTTGTTCTTCCTTGAATGCGAGAGAGGTCCGTGCGGGATCAGGCCTTGCCGGCGTCGGCAGCCTTGGCAGCCTGGGCCTGCATCGGCACCACGGTCGGGGTGATGGCGTCACCCGGACGGATGCGTTGCAGTCCGTTGACCACGATGCGTTCGCCCGGCTGCAGACCCTTCTCGATGACCACCAGACCGTCATGGCCGGCACCCACCACCACCTGGCGGTAGTTGGCGTGGTTGTCCTTGTCGGCCACCATCACGAAGCGCTTGTCCTGATCGGTGCCGACGGCCTTTTCATCAATCAGCACGGCCGCATGCGGCTCGCCGCCCCCCAGGCGTACGCGGGCGTACAGGCCGGGGACCAGCTGGCCGTCGGCGTTGTCGAACACGGCGCGCACGCGGATGGTGCCGGAGGCGGTATCGAGCCGGTTGTCCACCGAGCCCACGCGGCCCTTGCGGGAGTAGGCGTCCTCATTGGCCAGGCCCAGTTCCACCGGGACGGTGGTGCCGGCGGCGCGGGCCGGGTTGACGTATTTCAGGAAGCTCTGTTCATCGACGTCGAAGGACGCGTACACCTTGGCCACCGAAACCAGGGTGGTCAGCGGGGCATTGGCCGCACCCGGGGTGACCACGTTGCCCAGGGTGACTTCGGCGCGCGAGATGCGGCCCGAGACTGGGGCGGTGATGCGGGTGTATTCCAGGTTCAGGCGGGCGGCGCGCAGGGCGGCGCGGGCGGCGGCGACATTGGCCGAGGCTTCGCGGGCGGCGTTCTGCTTTTCCTCGAAGTCGCGCTTGGCGATGGCGTTGTCGCCCAGCAGGCGCTGGCCGCGTGCCAGGTCGGTGGCGGTATAACCGGCACGGGCTTCGGCGCCGGCCAGTTGGGCTTCGGCGCGGGCCACTTCGGCTTCATAGGGACGCGGGTCGATGGTGAAGAGCACATCGCCCTTCTTGACCAGCGCGCCATCCTTGAAATGCACGGCGGTCAGCGTGCCGCCGACCAGGGGGCGCACTTCGACGCGGTCGACCGCTTCGATGCGGCCGGAGTAGGACTGCCAGTCGATGATCTGGCGCTGGACCACTTCGGCCACATCGACCGGCGCGCCGGCAGCAGCTGCAGTGGGGGCGGTGGAGGCATTGGCCGACAGGCCGACCACCGAGATGGCGCCGCCGACCGACAGGGCGATGACGGCCAGGACGGTGGCAGTAAGGGCGAAGCGCTTGCGCAGGGGAGCAGGAGTTTGCATGTTCTTATCCTCAGAATGGAGTGGAGGGGTGGAGCTTGAAGGGCATGAAGTCGTGACCGGATTCGTCGCGTTGCAGGCTGGCGAAGCGACAGCGCAGGAAATTGACGATTTCCTTGAGTAGCGGCAGGTGTGTACGCAGGGCGCCGTGCGTGATGCCGGCAAAGCGCGAGACCTGCGTGGGCACGCCGGCGCGGATCAGGCTGGAGGCGTACTTCTCGGCCTCCGGGCAGAGCACGTCGCGTTCTGCCGTGGCAATGAAGGCCGGTGGCAGGCCGGCCAGGCGGCTCACCTCCAGCGGTGCGGCATAGGGGTGCAGGCGCTGCATGGTCTGGGGCAGGTACTGGCGATAGCTGGCGGCGCAGGTTTCGGCGGTGAGGTCCGATTGCAGGCGGCCGGCATCGCCCAGCAGGCGCATGCTCGGGTCCAGCATGGGGCTGATCAGGACCTGCGCGGCCAGTGGCTTGCCGCAGCGGTCGCGGGTCATCAGGGTGAGGCTGGCGGCCAGGCTGCCACCGGCATCGTCACCGGCCACCACCATGCGGTCGAGGTCGACATTGAGTTCGTCGGCGTGCTTGCAGGCCCAGCTGGCGGCGGCGAAGGCGTCTTCCGGGGCGGCCGGGAAGGGTTTGGCCGGCGCCAGCGCGTAGCCTACCGACAGCACCACGGCCTGGCCGTGATGGGCGATGAAGCTGGCCGGGGCGTCGGCGTCATCCAGCGAACCACTGGTGAAACCGCCGCCGTGGAAGTACATCACCAGCGCCCGTTGCTCACCTTTGGCGGCGGCCTGCGCCGGCTGGTAGAGGCGCACGGGGATGCGTCCCAGCGGGCCGGGAACGAAGAAATTGCGGATATCCAGCGAATGCGAGGCTTGCATGATGTGCGCCCGGGCCGAAGCCACTTGTCCAAGAATGTGGCGAATTGTGCGGCACAGCAGGGTCGCGAATAAACACATATAATCCAACAACACTGTTCGGTAGGTCTGAACAATCGCGATGACAAGTTCGGTCATGGCGGGGCTCCTTTCTGGGATGTCTGAGGCTGCCAAGTACGGATTTCCTGACTGATTGCACCAGTGTTTTTCTGGTGCAATAGCGCGGGGAAGCGCGTAGTTGCCGCGTAATTGGTGGTTATTTGTTGTAAATTGATTCAATTCGAGCGGGCCTGGCCGTACCGTCGGGACCGCCCGGACCAGGGCAATCGGCGCGCCGGGGGCGGTGCTTGGTCTTGCCTGCTCTTGCCTGTGCTTGTCCTGCCCCCGCTTGCCGCTCCGATGTTCTCGGACACAGGCACTTAGGAGAGAGCGATGGACCGTTTCCAGGCCATGCAAGTCTTTACCGCTGTGGTTGATGCCAACAGCTTCACGCGCGCTGCGGACAACCTGAACCTGCCGCGCACTACCGTCACCACCCTGATCCAGGGCCTGGAGAGCATGCTGCGGGTGCGTCTGCTGAATCGCACCACGCGCCGCATCAGCCTCACGCCCGATGGCGCGGCCTACTACGAGCGCTGCGTGCGCATCCTGGCTGACGTCGACGAGACCGAGCAGTCATTCCGCAATGTCACGCGCGGGCCCCAGGGGCGCTTGCGCATCGATGTGCCGGGCTCGGTCGGGCGTCTCATGCTGTTGCCCAACCTGTGCGACTTCTATACCAAGTACCCCGACATCGAACTGGTCATGGGCATGGGCGACCGCCCGGTGGATATGGTTCAGGAGGCGGTGGACTGCGTGATCCGCATCGGCGAGCTACAGGATTCATCGATGGTGGCGCGCCGCATCGGCACCTTCCAGACCGTCACCTGTGCCGCACCGTCCTACCTCGAGCGCCACGGCGTGCCGCATACCATCGAGGACCTGCAGCAGCACAAGGCGGTGCATTACTTCTCCAGCCGCACCGGCCGCACCATCGACTGGGATTTCGTGGTCGACGGTGTCACGCGCGAGGTGAAGATGGATGGCAAGCTCTCGGTCAACGAGGCCGATGCCTACGTCGAATGCGCCCTGCAGGGCTTCGGCATGGTGCAGGCGCCGCTGTACATGGTGACGCGCCACATCGAGGAAGGCCGCCTGGTCGAGTTGCTCTCGCAGTGGAAGCCGGCGCCCATGCCGATCTCGGTGGTGTACCTGCACAACCGTCACCTCTCGCCCAAGGTGCGTGCCTTCGTCGATTGGGTGGCCGAGCTGTTTGCCACCTGCCCGCTGCACAAGGCCTGCACCATGGGTATGGAAGAGAGCGAATGCAGCTTCGTCAAGAAGCCTGAAGTCAGCACCGTACGGACCGTGGTCGAGCAGTACAACATCGCCGAGAGCGTGTTCTGACGTTTGCCTGATGATCGGTTCGGCGAGGATTATGCAGGCGGGTGGCAGGTTTTCGCGTGCCGAAAGCTGCCGATTTTCTGCCTGATTCTCTGTTCCTTTTTTCTGGGTCGTCGTACCGGGTCGCCTGTGTGTGCGGCATGTGGGCCGATGTCGCCGTGACGGCCTCATCATGATCGCGCCCAATCGCTGCCGGGCATACCTGATTCTGCAAACTTCTTGCCTGATCCTCCGTGTGTGATTGCCGGAGAATCAGGCAGTGCTGCGCAAGCGTTAAGCTGCCGCTTGTCCCTTGTTGAGAGAACACCATGGATCTCGATCTGCACGCTGTCCAGGATTCCGCTCCTCTGCTCTTGCTGGAGCATGACAGCTCGCCCACCTCGGTGGCGCCCACCCGGTCCGAGGCCGACCTGGCCGCCGATGCCCGTTTCCACGCCATGCAGCAGGAGTTGCTGCAACTGCTGGAGCGCTATACCGCCGGCAGCGAAGGCATGCTGGCCACCGCCATCCCCGACCTGGAAATCTATCGCATCACCTGCCCCACCGGTCCCAAGCACGCGGTGCAGAAGCCGGTCTTCGCGGTGATCGCGCAGGGTTCCAAGCGCATCTTCGTGGGGGATGAAATCTACGAATACGATCCCATGCACTACCTGGTGGCTTCGGTGGATCTGCCGGTGGTGGGCAAGGTGATGGTGACCAGTCCCGATGAGCCCTATCTCGGCCTGCGGCTGGAACTGGATACCCAGGAGATCGGTGAACTGATCGGTGACGAGAACCTGCCGGCGGCGGCCCATCTCACAGAGGGCGCAGCCCGCGGGCTGTACGTGAACCGGCTCGACGTCGAACTGCTGGATGCCGTCTTGCGACTCTTGCGCCTGCACGAGTCGCCACGTGACGTGGCCATCCTGGCACCGATGATACGGCGTGAAATCCTGTACCGGCTGCTGATGAACGGCCAGGGGGCGCTGCTGCGCCAGACCGTGCTGCAGGACAGCCAGATGAACCGCGTGGCCAAGGCCATCCGCCTGATCAAGGACGGTTACGACCAGGCCTTGCGCATCGAGGACGTGGCGCGCGAGGTGCACATGAGCGTGTCGTCGCTGCATCATCACTTCAAGATGGTGACGGCCATGAGTCCCTTGCAATACCAGAAGAACCTGCGCCTGCAGGAAGCGCGCAAGCTGATCCTGACTGCTGACGCCAGCGTGGCGACGGCGGCGCATCGGGTCGGTTACGAGAGCTCGTCGCAGTTCAGTCGCGAATACAGCCGTCTGTTCGGTGCGCCGCCCTTGCGCGACAAGCGGCGCTGGCAGGAAGAAGAAGCGCCGATGCTGTGAGTCCCCGGCGGGTGCGGCGGCACGGCGCTAGAATGATGGCCGCACCTAGGGCCTGTTCACACTAAATCTGCGAGATGCGTTGCGCCCAGAAGGCGTGGTGGCAAGGCGCGCGGCAAGGCTGGTGGTGGTGCCACCAGCCTTGCCGTGCAACGCCGCCAGCGCGCCTTCTGGGCGCAACCCTCCGGGAGAGGCCGGCAAGCGTCGCCTGCCGTTGTTGCAGCTCCTTGCCGTAGCACCACTACGGCGCGTCGCTGCGCCTAGGCAGTCAACGCTTGACGACCTCTCGCACTCGCAGATTTAGTGTGAACAGGCCCTAACTTATCCACACCCATTTTTCGATTCGGAGACAGCATGCACTATCGTCGCCTCGGCAAGAGCAACCTCAAGGTATCGGCCCTGTGCCTGGGTTCCATGATGTTCGGTGACCAGACCGACTTGCAGGAATCCGGCCGCATCGTGGCCTCGGCCCGCGAACACGGCGTCAATTTCATCGACACGGCCGACGTCTATACCAAGGGCAAGTCGGAGGAGATCGTCGGCAAGCTGCTGGCCGGACAGCGCCATGAGTGGGTGCTGGCCAGCAAGCTGGGCAATCCGATGAGCAACCGGCCCAATGAGTCCAACTATTCGCGCAACTGGATCGTGCGCGAGACCGAGAACATCCTTAAGCGTCTCGATACCGATTACCTGGACATCCTCTACATGCACCGCGACTACCAGGACGAGAACCTGGAAGAGGCGGTGCAGGCCCTGGGCGACCTGATCCGCGCCGGCAAGATCCGCGGCTTTGGCGTGTCCAACTTCCGTGGCTGGCGCATCGCCGAGATTGCGCGCCTGTGTGAGAAGAACAATGTGCCGCTGCCGCTGGTCTGCCAGCCTTACTACAACCTGCTGAACCGCCAGCCGGAAGTGGAAATCCTGCCGGCCTGTGCACACTATGGCCTGGGCGTGGTGCCGTACAGCCCGATCGCGCGTGGCGTGCTGACAGGCAAGTACCAGCCGGGCCAGAAGCCGGCCGAGGATACCCGTGCCGGACGCGGCGACAAGCGCATGATGGAAACCGAATTCCGCGAAGAATCGCTGCTGATCGCGCAGCGCCTGCAGCAGCACTGCGAGCAGCGCGGCATCAAGCTGGGCCAGTTCGCCACCGCCTGGGTACTGGCCAATTCGGCCATCAGCAGCGTCATCGCCGGCCCGCGTACGCTGGCGCAGATGGAGGATTACTACGATGCGG
This sequence comes from Herbaspirillum sp. C7C2, assembly GCF_022627865.1. Taxonomy (NCBI): domain Bacteria; kingdom Pseudomonadati; phylum Pseudomonadota; class Betaproteobacteria; order Burkholderiales; family Oxalobacteraceae; genus Herbaspirillum; species Herbaspirillum sp. C7C2. Next base: position 194,244 of record NZ_JABXGI010000006.1, on the reverse strand, counting down.
CCGAGCTGAAGATCACGGCCGAGGAAGCGGCGCTGGTGGACAGCCTGGTCACGCCGGGGCATGCGTCCACGCATGGCTACAACGATCCCAACTATCCGTTCTTCGGTCGGGTGGTGCGGGGCTGGGCCGGGCTCAGCCCTGAGCGACGTATCAGCGCAAGGCGCTGATACGTCTCGCCCCTTCGGCCTTGATCTGCTGGATGTCGGTGCCCGGCACCACCAGGTCCATGCCGATCGCCTTCATGCGCTGTGCCATGTCCATGGTGCCGGCGAAGATTCCCACGTACTTGCCCAGCTTGCGCGCCAGCGCCAGCAGATGATCGATGGCGTCGTTGAGACGCTGGTCGCCATAGGCATCCGGGGGCAGGCCGAGTTCGATGGCCAGGTCGCTGGGGCCGATGAAGATGCCGTCCAGGTCGGGTACCTGCAGGATCGCTTCGGCATTGGCGTAGCCTTCTCGGGTCTCGATCATGGCCAGCGTGAGGATGGTCTGGTTGGCGTGGGCGAAATAATCGGCCCCGCCATACAGGAAGCCGCGCGCCGGGCCATAGCTGCGGCCGCCGCGGGGGGAGTAGTGGCAGGCGCGCACGAAGCGTTCGGCATCATCGGCGGTGTTGATCAGCGGGCAGATGACGCCATAGGCGCCGGCATCGAGCAGCTTGTTGATTTCGCCCAGGCTGTTTTCGGAACAGCGCACCAGCGGCACGGCCGCGGTGCTGGAGATGGCCTGCAGCATCGGCAGGGCCGATTCGATGGAGAAGGGGCCGTGTTGCAGGTCCACCGTGACCGCATCGTAGCCGCTGTGCGCGACCACTTCGGTCAGCAATGAATTGCCCATCGAAATCCAGCCCGAGAGGGCCAGTTGCTGTTGCGCGAAGAGGGTGCGCAGCCGGTTTTCCCGCATCGTTCATCTCCCATGGATCAGGCCAGCAAGGCGCTGGCGAGGCTCCATGTTAATTCCGATTGCGGGGGGCGTCGCATGAAACTTCTTCAGGCCCGGTACTGGAATGGCGTGTCGTCGATGGCGCGGGTGCGGCCGGCGATCTGGTCGGCCAGCAGCGCTGCGCTGCCGCAGGCCAGGGTCCAGCCCAGCGCACCCTGGCCGATGTTGAGATAGAGGTTGTTCACCGGTGAGCGGCCGACGATGGGGACCCCGCTCGGGGTGGCCGGGCGGAAGCCCATCCACGGCGAGAGCGTGGCGTCGTCGCCGAGCCGGCAGGCGGGGAAAAGCTCGCGCATGCCGTTCTTGAGTTCTTCGATGGCACGGCGCGGGATGCTGCGGTCCTGGCCGACCAGTTCGATGCGGCCGGCCACTCTCAGGCGTTGGCCGAGGCGGGCGTAGACGATCTTGCGGGCGATGTCGGTGATGGAGACCTGCGGCGCGGCTGTGCGGCTGGTGTCATCCTCCAGCGGCACGGTGATGCTGTAGCCCTTGAGGGGGTAGAGCGGCAGGCGCAGGTCGAGCAGGCGGGCGAAGTCGGTGCTGTCGGCCCCCAGGGCCAGGACGAAGCGGTCGGCCTCTAGCCATTGGCCGCCGGCCTGGACGGCGCGCAGGGCCCGGCCTTGACGGTCGTCACGTCGTACGGCGTCCACGCGTGCGCCGCCGATGAAACGGAAATTCGGGTCGGCCTGCATGACGTCCACCAGTGCGCGGCAGAACTGCGGGCAGTCGCCGGCCTCCTCGCTGGGGGTGTAGACACCGCCGGCCCAGTCGCGTTGCGAGTGACCCAACGCGGGCTCGATGCGGATGCATTCGGCCGCGCCCAGCACTTCCTGCTGGCAACCGTATTGCGCCTGGAAGCGTACCTGTGCAGCGGCCGACTCCAGTCCCTGGGCATCGGTGAACATCACCAGCTTGCCGGAGCGCTGGTAGTCGAAGGACAAGTTCAGGCCGGCATTCCACTGGGTCAGCTGGTCGCGGCTATAGAAGGCCAGTTGCAGCAGGTCGAGGGTGGTGTGGCGCACGCGCTCGGCGTTGCAGCAGCGCAGGAACTGGGCCAGCCAGCGATATTGCGCGCCGTCCAGGGTGGGTTTGATGGTCAGCGGCGATTCCTTGCTGAACATGTAGTACGCCCATTTGGTCCAGACCGAGGGGTCGGCCAGCGGCGCCACGTAGGAGTAGCTGAGCTGGGCGCCATTGCCCTGGCTGGTGCCGGCGCCGGGCTGGTCGTGTGCATCGATCAGGCTGACCTGGTGGCCATCCTGGAGCAGGCGGTAGGCAGTGGTCACGCCGATTACGCCGGCGCCCAATACGCAGATATGCATGGTGTTTCGTGGAAGTCAGTCAAGAACCGCGCAGCACTAGCTGCAGCGGATCAGCAGGAGACTACCTAAGAGGCGCCCGGGTGTCACATGCCGAATCGGCATGAACTTGTGCGCTCGCGCACAAGGGTTTTGCACCAGCAATCTCCGGCGCCGGGCGATGCTGCGCTACAATAGCGCCCGATGCAGGCCAGACAGCCGCTGGCCGCCTTCGCAAGGAGGCGGCGGGAGGAAGGTCCGGACTCCACAGAGCAGGGTGACGGTTAACGGCCGTCCGCTGAAAGCCGGCGCAAGCCGGTATAAGGCGAGGAACAGGGCCACAGAGACGAGCGTATTAAGTTACGGTGAAACGCGGTAACCTCCACCCGGAGCAATTTCAAATAGGCACGCGTTGATGTGGCTCGCGGAGCGTGCGGGTAGAAAGCTTGAGCGGCGGAGTGATCCGTCGCCTAGAGGAATGGCTGTCATAGCGGGTTTCCCGCCGTAACAGAATCCGGCCTACCGGCCTGCTTCACTGAATTTCCTTCCATTAAAACACTGCGGCCCGCGGGCACTGCGGGCTCGCGCAAGAGACCCCAGGAGACCCATGAACCAAGTTGCCGCACCCGTGCTGTTCGAAGAACTGACAGCCGCCAACGGCCGCCGCATCGGCATCGCCACCCTCGCTTCCGAAAAGACCCTGCATGCCATCTCGCTGGAGATGGTGAGCCTGCTGACGCCGCAACTGCAGCGGTGGCAGGCCGATCCTGATGTAGCGATGGTGCTGCTGCAGGCGCAGGGTGAAAAAGCCTTCTGCGCCGGTGGCGACCTGCAGCAACTCTATCGTTCCATGCGCGAACATCACGCCTCGCCCGAGCGCGAGGACATCCGCGCCAATCACTACGCGGCCGAATTCTTCGAGCAGGAATATCGCCTGGATTATCTTATCCACAGCTTCGCCAAGCCCATCCTGTGTTGGGGGCATGGCATCGTTATGGGCGGTGGCATCGGTCTGATGGCCGGTTGCAGCCATCGGGTGGTCACTGAAAAGTCGCGCCTGGCGATGCCGGAGATCACCATCGGCCTGTACCCGGACGTGGGTGGCAGCTGGTTCCTGGCGCGCATGCCGGGCAAGACGGGGGTGTTCCTGGCGCTGACCGGGGCCAACCTGAACGCCAACGATGCGCTCTTCGCCGGTCTGGCGGACTACCGGGTGGCGCAGTCGGCCAAGCAGTCGGTGATCGATGCCCTGCTGCAGCAGCCGTGGGGCCAGGGGCGTGATGCGGAGTTGCTCGATCGTGTATTGGCGGCTGCGCAGGGCGCATCGGTGCAGGAGGGGGCGGCGGTGTTTGCGCCGTCCAACCTGCGGACGCATTACGACCAGATCGAGGCCCTGTGCCGCCAGCCCAGCCTGCCGGAGATTGTGGACGGCATCCTCGCGCTGCAGACCGATGATCCCTGGCTGACCAAGGCCATGGCGACCCTGCGCGCCGGGTCGCCTGGTTCGGCGTGGCTAGGTTACGCCTTGCAGAAGCGGGTGCGTCCTTTGTCGCTGGCCGAGGTATTCCGGCTGGAATTCGTGGTGTCGCTGCATTGCGCGGCGCGGCCGGATTTCGTCGAGGGTATCCGTGCGCTGATCATCGAGAAGGACCAGAAACCGCAATGGAATCCGGCTTCCCTGGGTGCTGCCACGCCGGAATGGGTGGAGGGCTTCTTTGCCGATCCCTGGTCGCCAGACCAGCATCCGCTGGCCGACCTGGCCGCCTGAGCCAGCAAGCAGCCCTGGCCGCACCTCTGCGGATTAGAGGCCCAGTGCGCTCAGGCCGGGGTGGTCGGCCGGGCGCGGGGCCGAGCGGTCCCAGTGGAACTTGCGCTCGGACTCCTTGATGGGCAGGTCATTGATGGAAGCATGGCGGGTCCGCATCAGGCCATGCTCGTCGAATTCCCAGTTCTCATTGCCGTAGGAACGGTACCAGTGTCCCGAATCGTCGTGCCATTCGTAGGCGAAGCGCACGGCGATGCGGTTGCCTTCGTGCGCCCAGACTTCCTTGATCAGACGGTAATCCTGTTCGCGGGTCCACTTGCGGGTGAGGAAAGTGACGATCTCGGCGCGGCCGGTGATGAAATCGGCACGGTTGCGCCAGCGGCTGTCTTCGGTGTACGCCAGCGAAACGCGTTGCGGGTCGCAGGAATTCCAGGCGTCCTCTGCGGCGCGAGCCTTCATGGCTGCGGTCTCACGAGTGAAGGGTGGTAGCGGCGGGCGTTGGGCGGGGCTATTCATCGACGGTCTCCTCGGGTGCGCCGGACCAGCCGGCAGGTCATGGAATGTGGCGGAAGACGGGAACAAAACGCGGGTGCAACGGCATTCAGTTCATATGAAACCGAAAAAATTCTAGGCGCTACGTTCTGCCTTGGCAAACGGAGATGAGGGATGGATCGGACTTGCGAGGCGGTATGTGCAGCGCGTGCGGAGAACTGTGCTGACGATGCGTGCTACTGCGGGGAGGTTACTGCAGGGCTGTACTGCGGAGTGGAGGCGGTGGAGGGGGAGGACGGCCGATCCGAGTGGATCGGCCTCGATTTGAATGCCATGAATCTGTTTCATGGCATTCAAATGCGTGAAATTATTTCTTCTTCTTGTTCACGGCTTCCTTGAAAGCCTTGCCAGCCGAGAACTTCACGGTGGTTGCAGCGGCGATCTTGATTTCTTCGCCGGTTTGCGGGTTGCGGCCGGTACGGGCAGCGCGCTTGCCGGTGGAGAAGGAACCGAAGCCGACCAATTGCACGGTATCGCCCTTGGTCACGGCCTTGATGATGTTCTCGATGACGGAGTCCAGCGCGCGCTGAGCTGCTGCCTTGGAGATTTCGGTGTCGGCGGCGATAACGTCAACCAATTCAGATTTGTTCACTTTTAAATTCCTTTCACTGTTAAGGTGCCCAGATTTTAGCACTGGAATGAGGCGGATTCGCAAGCCCTATCTGCGTTTTCAGCCGATTTGACCTGGTCTTGACCGACCTTGATTGAAAAAAATCGACCTGCTTTTCAGCACCGTTGAACGGACCGTGGAGGCCCCGTTTTGGTGTATCGATCTCCCCAAAGACACGGATAGTAAAAGGTGGTCGCCGCCGAAGTCAAAACAAAAACGCGTCAGGGCATTCATTTGATGAAGAATTTGATCAAGAACTGTGCTCACGCGCCGGCACATCCGCCATTTCGTCGTCCATTTCGTCAGGCATTGGCGACTCTGTTTTCTTCATCGGCTGTTCGTGTCTGATCGCGGCCGACGTCCCGGATTGGTTTTTTTATCGTTTCAGTGCGCGATCGGCAAGCTTCCGGGGAACTAAAGTTGCCGTGCAAAATCCAATTCGCTTCTCTTTGCACTCGCAAAATCGGAGGGTGGCGAGAGCTCTTTTCGAGCGCCCCGGTCACCGCCCCGAAATCGCGCACGCCAGCTCTTCCATGCCGCGCAAATCCGCGTAGTTACGCAATTCTGACGATAAACACATGTGTAAAGCTCAGGTTGCACCTTCAATGTAAATGCTAAGTCCTTCATTTTCTTCGAAAAACTTCTGAAAACGCTGTTTTAAGGAAGTGCGCTAAGTCTTTGACTTTATTAGCAAAATCGCCGTTTTTCCCTGTGTATACCGCTTGACCTGCAATAGTGCATCCTCTAAAGTGGGCGGCAGTGTCAAAAAGTGTTTTTTTGTGGGGCATTTTGTGGATTCATTTGCATTTGCCTAACGTGACACCACACCCGATCAGCAATCTCACTCGCCAGAGGCGAAGGAAAAAACAGTGTTCCAGGGCGCGTCAGCACTCAATCTCGATGCCAAAGGACGGATGACCATTCCGGCCAAGCATCGTGACGCCCTGATTGTGCAGTGCGAAGGGCGCGCCACCGTGACGCGCCATCCGCATGGTTGCCTGCTGTTCTTCCCGCGCCCGACCTGGGAGACGCATCGTGAGCAGATCGCCAACTGGCCGATGTCGGCCCGTGCCTGGCAGCGCATCTTCCTGGGCAATGCCCAGGATGTGGAGCTCGACAGCGCCGGCCGCATCCTGATCGCGCCGGAGTTGCGCGCCGCCGTTGGTTTGCAGCGCGACGTGATGTTGCTGGGCATGGGTAGCCATTTCGAAATCTGGGATGCCGTCAAGCTGGCTGAAAGTGAAGCCGAGGCTGTGGCGGGCGGTATGCCGGATGTGTTGAGTAATTTTTCCTTCTGACGGCCGGACAAGATGAATCTGCAACCGGTGCCCGAGCTGCAGCACCGCACCGTGCTGTTGGAAGAAGCCGTGGACGCGCTGGCCATCGAGGGCGAGCGCGCCAATGGCGTTTATCTGGACGGTACCTTCGGTCGCGGCGGTCATAGCCGCGCCATCCTCTCCAGGTTGGGCCCGCAGGGCCGTCTGATCGCATTTGATAAGGACCCGTTGGCCATTGCCACGGCGCAGAAGATCGACGATGCACGCTTCGAGATCGTGCACGACAGCTTCGCGACCATGGACCAGGCGCTTGCCGAACGCGGCATCGCGCAGGTCGACGGGGTGTTGATGGATTTGGGTATTTCGTCGCCGCAGGTGGATGACGCCGCGCGCGGCTTCAGTTTTCGCTTGGATGGCCCGCTGGACATGCGCATGGATACCACGCGTGGTATGTCGGCAGCGGATTGGCTGGCAACGGCAGACGAACAGCAGATTGCAAAGGTGATACGTGATTATGGGGAAGAACGGTTTGCTCTTCAGATTGCAAAGAAGATTGTTGCTGGCCGGGCAATCCAGCCAATTTCAAGCACACGACAGCTTGCCGCGCTCGTGGCACAGGCCGTCAAAACCCGCGAGAAAGGCAAAGATCCGGCCACTCGCACATTTCAGGCTGTACGGATTTTCGTCAATCAAGAGCTTGAAGAACTCGAGGTAGGACTGGAAAAAGCGTTCCGTCAGATGGCGCAGCACGGGAGATTGGTTGTGATCAGCTTTCACTCGCTGGAAGATCGCATCGTCAAGCAGTTCATGGCATCCAAGGCCCATGCACCGCAGCCCGACCGCCGCCTGCCGATTCGTGCGATCGACCTGCCGCAGGCCCCTGCGCGCCTGCTGCCGCGGGTCATGCCCAGCGCGGCTGAAGTCGAGTCCAACCCGCGTGCGCGCTCGGCGGTGATGCGCGGCCTGGAGCTGATCGTGGCACCTGCCGCTGGAGTGGCTGCGTGACCGGCCGCCTGTGCCTGCTGCTGACGGCCCTGCTGGTGGCGTGCGCGCTATCGGTGGTGAGCGCCCAGTACAAGGCACGCAGCCTGTTCATCGAGCTTGAGCGCGCCCAGAGCGCGGCTCGCCAGCTTGATGTCGACTGGGCGCAATTGCAACTGGACCAGTCCACCCTGGGCAAGAACGCCCGCATCGAGGAACTGGCCCGGCGTGACCTGAACATGATGCCGGTCACCGCCGCCCGCACCCAATACCTCACCGTGGGGGCGCAATGACCAAGATGCCTCCGCGTCCCAACCTGGCAGGCAGCCGCGTGGCGGCTTCCAAGGGCGTGGCCTTCTCCTCCAATCCCATCCTGCAGGTCAAGTTGCCGGCATGGCGCTCGCGCTTCGTGCTGTTCGTGCTGTTCGTGGCCTTTGTCGCCCTGATCGTACGGGCCTTGTGGCTGCAGGGCGTGTCCACCGACTTCCTGCAGAAGCAGGGCGCCTCGCGCTACGCCCGCACCCTGGAATTGCCCGCCACGCGCGGCAAGATCACCGACCGCAATGGTCAGGTGCTGGCCTCGTCGGTGCCGGTCAAGGCGATCTGGGCCATTCCCGACGACGTCCAGGCCGCGCCCAAGGACAAGCTGGTGCAACTGGCCAAGCTGCTGGAAATGAGCGATGCCGAGCTGCGCAAGAAGCTGGATTCGGATCGCAGCTTCGTCTACCTGAAGCGCCAGGTCGAGCAGGATACCGCCGACAAGATCGTCAAGCTGGGTATCCCCGGCGTGGAAACCCGCAAGGAATACAAGCGCTTCTACCCCGAGGGCGAGGTGATGGCGCACGTGGTCGGCTTCACCAACATCGAAGATGCCGGGCAGGACGGCATGGAGCTGGCCGCCCAGAAGACACTGGCCGGCATGACCGGCAGCCGGCGCGTCATCAAGGACCGCCTGGGCCGTGTGGTGGAAGACATCGAATCCATCCGCGAACCGCATGACGGCCGCGACCTGACCCTGTCCATCGACAGCAAGATCCAGTACATCGCCTTCACCCAACTGAAGGAAGCGGTGGAGAAGTTCAAGGCCAAGGCCGGCGGCATCATCGTGGTCGACGCCAAGACCGGCGAAGTGCTGGCACTGGCCAACCTGCCCACCTACAACCCCAACGACCGCTCGGTGCTGACCGGCGCGCAGCTGCGCAACCGGGTCGTGACCGATACCTTCGAACCGGGCTCGACGCTCAAGCCGTTCACGGTGGCGCTGGCGCTGGACACCCATCGCGTCACACCCTCCACCGTGTTCCAGACCGCGCCCGGCAAGATGACCATCGGCACCGCCACCATCGGCGACTCGCATGCCCATGGCCCGCTGACGGTGGCCCAGATCATCGAGAAATCGTCCAACATCGGTACCGCCAAGATCGCCCTGGGCATGCCGCCCGAAGAGATGTGGGAAATGTTCACCACGGTCGGGTTCGGCCAGCAGCCCAAGTTCGGCTTCCCGGGTGCCGTGGCCGGCCGCGTGCGTCCGTACAAGTCCTGGCGTCCGATCGAACAGGCCACCATGAGCTATGGTCACGGTATCTCGGTATCGCTGATCCAGCTGGCGCATGCCTACCTGATCTTCGCCCGCAATGGCGACATCATTCCGCTGTCCTTCACCAAGGTCACCGACTCGCCCATCGGCCAGCGCGTGATCTCGGCCGATACCGCCCTGCAGATGCGCCGCATGCTGGAAACCGTGGTTGCCCCCGGTGGTACCGCGCCCCAGGCCCAGGTGCCGGGTTATCGCGTGGGTGGCAAGACCGGTACCGCCTACAAGATCGAGGGCGGCAAGTATGTGCGCAAGTATGTGGCGTCCTTCTCGGGCATCGCCCCCATGTCGGACCCGCGCCTGATCATCTCGGTCATGATCGACGAGCCGCAAGGGCAGCACTATGGCGGCCCGGTGGCCGGCCCGGTGTTCGCCAACGTGGCCGCCAATGCCCTGCGTGCATTGAACGTGCCGCCGGACTCCAGCGTGACCAACATCATCATTCCCAAAGAACCGCTTGAGGAGAGCATGTAATGTCCAAGCGCGTTCTGAGCCTGCAAGAGATACTCGCCTGGCTGCGCCAGGCGGCGCCGTCTGCGCAACTGACGTCCGATTCGCGCCGCGTGGCGCCGGGCGACGTCTTCTTCGCCTACGTGGGCGATGCCGATGGACGCTCCTATATCGCCGATGCCGTCGAGCGCGGTGCGGCTGCGGTCGTCTATGAAGCCGAGGGCTACACCTGGCCACAAGAGATCGACGAACCGCACCTGGCTGTGCCCGATCTCAAGGCGCAGGCCGGCGAGATCGCCGCCGCCTGGTATGGGCAGCCCGACCAGGGCATGCTGACCGTGGCCGTCACCGGCACCAACGGCAAGACCTCCTGCGCCTGGTGGCTGGGTAGCGCCCTGTCGCGCCTGCCGGCCATCAGCAATGCCGGCGTGATCGGCACCCTGGGCGTGGGCAGCTTCGTCGGTGGCAAGCAGCAGGGCTTTGATGTGACCGGCTACACCACCCCGGACGCCGTGCTGCTGCAGCGCAGCCTGTCCCGGCTGGCCCAGGGGCGCGTCACGGCGCTGGCCATCGAGGCTTCCTCGATCGGGCTGGCACAAGGGCGCATGAACGGCATGCATGTGGATGTCGCCCTGTTCACCAATTTCACGCGTGATCACCTGGATTTCCACGGTGACATGCAGACCTATGAAGACGCCAAGCGCAAGTTGTTCCAGTGGCCCGGCCTGAAGCACGCCGTGCTCAATCTGGACGATCCCATGGGCCTGCGCCTGCTGCCCTTGCTGGCGGGTCGCCAGGTGCCGGTGATCGGCTACGCGCTGGCCGAAGAGGCTGACGCCCAGGCGGCCGGCATCCCCACGCTGCGCGCCAGCCAGTTGCGCAGCAGCCATGCCGGTACCGTGTTCCATGTCGATTCGCCCTTCGGCAGCGGCCAGGTCAAGACCCAGTTGGTGGGCCGCTTCAATGTCAGCAATGTGCTGGGCATCATGGGCGTGCTGCTGACGCAAGGACTGGCCTGGGACGCCGTCGTGGCGGCCGCTGCCGCCCTGACGCCCGCGCCCGGCCGCATGCAACAGTTCGGCGGGCCGGACGTGCCACTGATCGTGATCGATTACGCGCATACCCCCGATGCGCTGGACAAGACCCTGTCCGCGCTGCGTCAGGTCGCTACCCAGCGCGGCGGCCAGCTGTGGTGCGTGTTCGGCTGCGGGGGCGATCGTGATCCGGGCAAGCGCCCGCAGATGGGCCAGATCGCCGAGCAGGCCGACCATGTGGTGCTGACCAGCGACAATCCGCGCAGCGAAGACCCGCAAGCCATCATCGAACAGATCCGTGCCGGCATGAGCCGCGTGGAACCGGTGCTGCTGGCCGACCGCGCCGGCGCCATCCTGTGGGCCATCCGCCACGCCACCAAGGCGGATGTGGTGCTGCTGGCCGGCAAGGGCCATGAGGCCTACCAGGAAATCGCCGGCAAGAAGTTGCCCTTCCTCGACGCCGACCATGTCGCCCTGGCGCTGGCTGCGCGCTCGACCATGATGGGGGGCGCATGATGCGGTTCGACTTCAGCCAGATGCTGGAATGGATCCGCACCGCCGAGGCGGCGGCCTCGGCCCATACGGTGCCTGGCGTCATCAATGCGCCGGCCGGTGAGCTGATCCTCAACGACGTCGTCACCGACAGCCGGGCGGTCAAGCCCGGCAATGTGTTCGTGGCGCTGCGTGGCGAGCGTTTCGATGCGCATGAATTCCTCGATGCCGTGGCCGCCCAGGGCGCCTCCGCCGTGGTGGTCGAACGCGTACCACCGGGTCTGGCATTGCCGGCCATCGTGGTGCCGGACAGCCGCGCCGCGCTGGGCCAGATCGCCCATGGCTGGCGTCACCGCCGCGCGATCCCGGTCATCGGCGTGACCGGCAGCAACGGCAAGACCACGGTCAAGGAAATGATTGCCGCGATCCTGGCAGCCGCCTTCGGTGAAGACGGCTACCTGGGCACGCGTGGCAACTTCAATAACGAGATCGGCGTGCCGCTGACCCTGTTCCGCCTGCTCGACCAGCATCAGGCTGCCGTCATAGAGATGGGCATGAACCATCCGGGCGAGATCGCGGTTCTCTCGCGCATCGCCGCGCCGACGCTGGGCCTGGTCAACAACGCCCAGCGCGAGCACCAGGAATTCATGGCCAGCGTGGAAGCAGTAGCGCGTGAAAACGGCGCCGTGATCCGCCACTTGCCGGCCGATGGCGTGGCCGTATTCCCGGCCGACGACGACTTCACCGCCCTCTGGCGCGAAGAGGCCGGCGCGCGGCGCGTACTGAGCTTCGGCCTCACGCCGCAAGCCGATGTCAGCGCTACCTATCAGGCCGGCACGTTCGGCAGCAGCCTGCAGGTCACCGTCAAGGGGCTGGCCGTTCCCTCGGCACAGTTCAAGCTCGAGCTGGCCGCCGTGGGTGAACACAATGTTCGCAATGCGCTGGCGGCAGTTGCCTGCGCACTGGGTGCCGGCATCGCGGTCGAGGCCGTGGTGCGCGGCCTGGAAAGCTTTGCCCCGGTCAATGGCCGCCTGCAACGCAAGCAGGCCGTCAGCGGCGCCCTGGTGATCGACGACACCTACAACGCCAACCCCGATTCGGTGCGCGCCGCCATCGACGTGCTGGCCGCCATCAGCGGTCCACGCGTGCTGGTGCTGGGCGACATGGGCGAGGTCGGCGACCAGGGGCCGCAATTCCACGCCGAGATCGGCGCCTATGCGCACAGCCGCGGCATCCCGCTGTTCTTCGCGTTGGGCGAGCTGAGCAGGCACGCCGTCGCGGCCTTCGGCGCACAGGCTCGGCATTTCGACGATATCGCTGCCCTCAATGCAGCGGTGGAGCAGGCCGCACCGCAAGGTGCGACCGTTTTGGTAAAAGGTTCACGCTTCATGAAGATGGAGCGAGTTGTACAGCATCTGGTCAACGTTGAATCCAACACGCAACATCAACAGGAGACCCATTAGCATGCTGGTCTGGCTCGCACAGAATTTTCAACAGGATTTCGGCTTTCTGCGCCTGTTCAACTTCATCACCTTCCGCGCGGTGTTCGCCACGCTGACGGCGTTGTTGATCGGCATGATTGCAGGCCCGGCCGTGATCCGCATGCTGACCCGCATGAAGGTCGGCCAGGCGGTGCGCACCGATGGTCCCCAGACCCACCTGATCAAGTCCGGCACCCCCACCATGGGCGGCGTGCTGATCCTGATCGGCATTGGCATTTCCACGTTGCTGTGGGCCGACCTGTCCAACCGTTTCGTCTGGATCGTGCTGATCGTCACGCTCGGTTTCGGCGCCGTCGGCTGGGTCGATGACTATCGCAAGGTGGTCTATCGCGACCCGCAGGGCATGCGCTCGCGCGAAAAGTATTTCTGGCAGTCGCTGATCGGCCTGGTGGCAGCGTTCTACCTGGCCTTCTCGGTCTCGGAAGTGAGCAACATGAAGGTCTTCGACCTGTTCGTGGCGTGGGTACGTTCCGGCTTCAGCCTGGACCTGCCGCCCAAGGCCGACCTGATCGTGCCGTTCTTCAAGACGGTCACCTATCCGCTGGGTGTGTGGGGTTTCATCGCGCTGACCTATTTCGTCATCGTCGGCACCAGCAATGCCGTCAACCTGACCGACGGCCTGGATGGCCTGGCCATCATGCCCACCGTGCTGGTGGGCGCCGCGCTGGGCCTGTTTGCCTACCTGACCGGCAATGCCAGCTACGCCAAATACCTGTTCATCCCGCACATCCCGGGAGCGGGCGAACTGCTGATCTTCTGCGGCGCCATGGGCGGCGCGGGCCTGGCCTTCCTCTGGTACAACGCCTACCCGGCGCAGGTGTTCATGGGTGACGTCGGTGCGCTGGCGCTGGGCGGCGCCCTGGGCACCATCGCCGTGATCGTGCGCCAGGAAATCGTGCTCTTCATCATGGGTGGCATCTTCGTGGTGGAGACCCTCTCGGTGATGATCCAGGTGGCCTATTTCAAATATACGAAGAAGCGTTTCGGCACCGGCCGCCGCGTGCTGCTGATGGCGCCGCTGCACCATCACTACGAGCAGAAGGGCTGGAAGGAAACCCAGGTGGTGGTCCGTTTCTGGATCATCACCATGATGTTGGTGCTGGTGGGCTTGTCGACGCTGAAGCTGCGCTGAAGTCTGCTTCACCCCGTAGCAGGAAAGAAATCACGGCGCCCTTGCCGACCATGTCAGGGCTGCCTTTGTAGCAAGCAGGTTCTAGAGAAGTGAGTTTGGAAACAACGATGAATTACTCGGGCAAACACGTTCTGGTGCTCGGACTCGGTGAGTCCGGCCTGGCAATGGCGCGGTGGCTGGTCTACTGCGGCGCCAGCGTGCGCGTGGCCGATACCCGTGGCGAAGCGGCCCTGGCCGAGCGCCTGGCCGCCCTGCGCGGTGACGCACCCGAGGCCCAGGCCGTGTTGGGCCAGGCCTTGTCGCCCTCCCTGCTGGAGGGCGTGGACTTCGTCGCCGTCAGCCCGGGCCTGGCGCCCGATGGCGAACTGGCCCCCTTGATGCCGGCCATCGCCGAGCGTGGCCTGCCGCTGTGGGGTGAGATCGAACTGTTCGCCCAGGCGCTGGCCGCCTTGCGCGAAGAAACGCTGTACCAGCCCAAGGTCCTGGCCATCACCGGCACCAACGGCAAGACCACGGTGACGCGCCTGACCGGCCTGCTGTGCCAGCGTGCAGGCCTGTCGGTGCAAGTGGCCGGCAATATCAGCCCGGCCGCGCTGGATGTGCTGCGCGAAGCGGTGATCCGGGACAAGGTCTTCCTGGCCGAACTGGCCGAGCAGGATGCGATCGCCGCAGCCCAGGCGCAGGCCGAAGCCGAGGCGCAAGCCGCCCAGCAAGCCGTGCTGGATGCCCAGCAGGCGGCCGAGGCCGAAAAGCATCGTCGCGCCGCCGCCCGTATCGAAGAAGCGGCAGCGATTGCCGTGCCGGTGCTGCAGGCCGATCTGCCGGCTGATTCGTCCGCAGATTCGTCTGCTGATCTGTCGACTGATGCACCCGCTGCCCCGCAGCTGGATCTGCTGGCAACGGCTGACGACGGCGAAGCGACCGGGCCGGTGCAACAGCCGCACGAGTCTGTCGAAACAGACCTGCCTGCCGCTGAGATTACCGAGGCCACTGAGACCACCGGGGCGACAGAAGCCCCTGAAAACGCTGAGCTGGCCGAAGCGCCAGTCGCTGCAGAAACAGTCGATCCCGCCGTCGCCGCCACCCTGGAAGTGGCTTCCGACGTCGTGCCGCAGGCCGAACCCGATATGCCCGCCACGACTGGCGAAGCCATGAACCTGGGCGACTTCATGGAAGTCTCGCGAAAGGCTGAAGAAGACGCGCTGGTGGAAGTCCCGCCACCGCCGCCGCCCGAGCCGACCTACCGTGGCAGCATGCCGCAGGCCTGGGTGCTGGAGCTGTCCAGCTTCCAGTTGCACACCACGCACAGCCTGCAGCCGCATGCGGCCACCGTGCTGAACCTGACCCAGGACCATCTTGACTGGCACGGCAGCATGGAAAACTATGCCGCCGACAAGGCCCGTATCTTCGGCCAGGGCACCGTGCGCGTACTCAATCGTGACGATGCGCTGGTGATGGAGATGGCCTCCGGCGCCGCGCCGCTGTCGACCTTCGGCCTGGACGAACCGACCGCGCCCAACAGCTTCGGCCTGGTCAACGACAACGGCATGCAGTGGCTGGCCAATGCCTTCGTGCATGAAGACGACGAGGTGCCGGAAGGCAAGCGGCGCCGCAAGCAAAAGGACATGCTGCCGCCGCCGGTCACCCTGAAGCGCCTGATGCCGGCTGATGCCCTCAAGATCCGCGGCGCCCACAACGCCATGAATGCACTGGCCGCGCTGGCCCTGTGCCGCGCCATCGACCTGCCGATGGCGCCGCTGCTGCATGGCCTGCGCGACTACACCGGCGAGCCGCACCGGGTGGAACTGGTCGGCGTGATCCAGGAAGTGGATTACTACGACGACAGCAAGGGCACCAATGTCGGCGCCACCGTGGCGGCCCTGAACGGACTGGGCCTGGGTGGTCGTCCGAACCGCATCGTGCTGATCGCCGGTGGCGACGGCAAGGGCCAGGACTTTTCGCCGCTGGACCTGCCGGTGCAGAAATATGCACGCGCCGTACTGCTGATCGGCCGTGACGCCCCCGCCATCCGGGCAGCGCTGGCCGACAGCGGTGTCGAGCTGATCGATTGCGCCAGCCTGGAAGCCGCAGTCGAAAAAGCTGGCGAGATCGCGCGCGCCGGCGACATCGTGCTGCTGTCCCCGGCCTGCGCCAGCCTGGACATGTTCCGCAACTACGCCCATCGTGCCGAGGTCTTCGTGGACGCGGTGCGTGAGCTGGCGCTCTCGCGTGGCGAGGTACTGGCATGAAACTGAACCTGTCCTCGATGCGCAGCTTGCTGGGTGGCCTCAAGGAGGCTGCGCCGGTGGCCGCCGGCCGGGTCCGTGCCGGTCGTGGCAGCGCATCGGGCAGCATCGGTCTGGAGCAGCGTTCGCGCATGATGGAATACGACCAGCCGCTGATCTGGGTGGTCCTGCTACTGATGCTGTTCGGCATGGTGATGGTGTATTCGGCCTCGGTGGCCTTGCCGGATTCGCCCAAGTACGCGTCCTATTCGAATTACCATTTCCTGATCCGCCAGGCGATCTTCATCGTGGTCTCCATCATCGCTGGCGCGCTGGCCTTCCGCGTGCGTATCGAGACCTGGCAGAAGTGGGCACCCTACCTGTTCGGCATCACCCTGATCCTGCTGCTGATGGTGCTGGTGCCGGGCGTGGGCAAGGGCGTCAACGGCGCCAAGCGCTGGCTCTCGCTGAAGATCATCAACCTGCAGCCTTCCGAACTGATGAAGCTGTTCATCGTCCTCTATGCGGCCGACTACACGGTGCGCAAGCAGGCGGTGATGCACAAGCTGGTCAAGGGTTTCTTCCCGATGGCCGCAGCGGTCGGCCTGGTGGGTCTGTTGCTGCTGCTGGAACCCGACCTGGGTGCATTCGGCGTGATCGTCTGCATCGCCATGGGCATCCTGTTCCTGGGCGGTATCAATGGTGTCTGGTTCGGCGGCATCGGCGCCACGCTGGTGGGCGTGTTCTCGCTGGTCATCGTGACCTCGCCCTGGCGGCGCGAGCGCATCTTCGCCTACCTCAATCCCTGGGAAGAAGAAAATGCGCTGGGCAAGGCCTACCAGTTGTCGCACTCGCTGATCGCCTTCGGGCGGGGCGAGCTGTTCGGCGTGGGCCTGGGCAGCAGCGTGGAAAAATTGCATTACCTGCCGGAGGCGCACACCGACTTCCTGCTGGCGGTGATCGGCGAGGAACTCGGTTTCGTCGGCGTGCTGGTGGTGGTGCTGCTGTTCTACTGGCTGGTCAAGCACGCCTTCGAGATCGGCCGCCAGGCCATCGCGCTGGACCTGACCTTTGCCGGCCTGGTGGCCAAGGGCATCGGCATCTGGCTGGGTGTGCAGGCTTTCATCAACATGGGTGTGAACCTGGGTCTCTTGCCCACCAAGGGCCTGACCTTGCCGCTGATGAGCTACGGGGGATCGGGCGTGCTGTTGAACTGCGTCGGCCTGGCCATCCTGTTGCGCATCGATTACGAAAACCGGGTTCTGATGCGCGGAGGTCGCCTATGAGCGCGCCGCGCACGTTGCTGATCATGGCGGCCGGGACCGGTGGTCATATCTTCCCCGGCCTGGCCATTGCCGAGACCATGCGCGCGCGTGGCTGGCAGGTATCCTGGCTGGGTACCACCCACGGCATGGAGCGCGATCTGGTGCCGCGCCACGGCGTGGAGATGGACAGCATCGTCTTCGCCGGTCTGCGCGGCAAGGGCCTGATGCATACGGTCAAGGGCGTGTGGCGCCTGGCGGCCAGCTTCTTCCATTGCTTCAGCATCCTCGGTCAGCGTCGCCCGGACGTGGTGCTCGGCATGGGGGGCTACGTCACCGTGCCGGGTGGTGCGATGGCACGCCTGCGCGGCAAGCCGCTGGTGCTGGTCAATGCCGACGCGGCGCTGCTGCTGTCCAACAAGACCCTGACGCCGCTGGCCGACAAGGTGCTGTTCGGTTTCCCCGCCGATTTCGGCCGGGCGGCCGGCAAGGCGGAGGTCACCGGCAATCCGGTGCGCAAGGAAATCATCGCCCTGCCGCAACCGGGCGAGCGTTATGCCGCGCGCACCGGCCCGCTGAAGATCCTGGTGGTGGGCGGCAGCCTGGGTGCCAAGGTACTGAACGACAACGTGCCTGCCGCACTGGCCCGGCTGCCTGCCGAGTTGCGCCCGCAAGTCACGCATCAGTCAGGCAAGCAGCATATCGTCGCGCTGCGCGCGGCCTATGACGCTGCCGGCGTACAGGCCGAGGTGCTCGATTTCATCGACGACATGCCGCGTCGCTACGCCGAGGCCGATCTGGTGATCTGCCGCGCCGGCGCGATCACGGTCTCCGAGCTGACCGCCGCTGGCGTGGCCAGCGTGCTGGTACCGCTGGCGGTCTCGACGACCTCGCACCAGATCGACAACGCCAGGTGGATGGCTGCCAACAAGGCGGCGATCCACCTGCCACAACGCGAACTGACGCCGGAACATCTGGCCGGTTTGCTGCAGAAACTGGACCGCGCTGCATGCCATGAAATGGCGCAGGCGGCATACGAACAAGGCCGGCGCGATGCCAACGAGGCAATCGCGCGCGTGCTGGAAGGACTGGTAACACCATGAAGCATCGCGTCAAGAACATCCACTTCGTCGGTATCGGCGGCTCGGGGATGAGCGGCATCGCCGAGGTTCTGCTGAACCTGGGCTATGGCGTCTCTGGCTCCGATCTGGGCAGCAACGCCGCCACCCAGCGCCTGGCGCAACTGGGTGCCTGCATCCGCTATGGCCACGCGGCCGAGAACATCGAAGGCGCCGACGCCATCGTCACCTCCACCGCCGTCAAGGGCGACAATCCGGAAGTGCTGGCAGCGCGCAAGAAGCACATCCCCATCGTGCCGCGTGCGGTGATGCTGGGCGAGCTGATGCGCCTGAAGAAGGGCATTGCCATCGCCGGCACCCACGGCAAGACCACCACCACCAGCCTGGTGGCCAGCGTGCTGGCGCAGGGCGGGCTGGACCCCACCTTCGTCATCGGTGGCCGTCTCACCAGCGCCGGCGCCAATGCCAAGCTGGGTACCGGAGAATTCATCGTGGCCGAGGCCGACGAGTCCGATGCCTCGTTCCTGAACCTGATGCCGGTCATCGAGGTGATCACCAACATCGACGCTGATCACATGGAGACCTACAACCATGACTTCGCGCGTCTGAAGCAGGCCTTCGTCGAGTTCACCCAGCGCCTGCCGTTCTACGGCGTGGCCGTGCTGTGCCTGGATGATCCGCACGTGCGCGAGATCATGCCGATGGTCTCCAAGCCCATCCTCACCTACGGCTTCCATGAAGACGCCGACGTGCGTGCCATCGACGCCAAGGCGGTGGACGGCAAGATGGAATTCACCGTGATCCAGTACGGCTATGTACCCATGCAGGTGAGCCTGAACCAGCCCGGCATGCACAACGTGCAGAACGCCTGCGCCGCCATCGCCATTGCCCGCGAGCTGGACGTGGATGACGCCGCCACCCAGAAGGCGCTGACCGAATTCAATGGCGTCGGTCGCCGCTTCACCCGCTACGGCGAAGTGCCGATCACCGATGCCCAGGGCAAGCCGGCCGGGCACTTCACCCTGGTGGACGACTACGGTCACCACCCGGTCGAAACCGCCGCCACCATCGCCGCCGCCCGTGGCGCCTATCCGGGCCGCCGCCTGGTGCTGGCCTTCCAGCCGCACCGCTATACCCGCACCCGCGATCTTTTCGAGGACTTCGTCAAGGTGCTGTCTTCGCCGGACGTGCTGGTGCTGGGTGAGGTCTATGCGGCCGGTGAATCGCCCATCGTGGCCGCCGACGGCCGCTCGCTGGCGCACGCCCTGCGTGCTGCCGGCAAGGTGGAGCCGGTATTCGTCGATGACATCGGCGACATGCCCGAGACCATCCGCAACGTGGTGCGCGATGGCGATGTGGTCATGACCATGGGTGCGGGATCGATTTCCGCCGTACCGGCGCGCCTGGTGGCACAGGCCGGCGGCAAGAACGAACAGGGGGCCGCATGATCAGCCAGGACCAGATCAAGGCCTTCGGCCGCGTCGGCGTGCTCTTCGGCGGCCGTTCGGCCGAACGCGAAGTGTCGATGATGTCGGGCAATGGCGTGCTGCAAGCCTTGCGCAGCAAGGGCGTGGATGCGCATCCCTTCGACCCCGCCGTGCGCTCGCTGGGCGAACTGCAGGCCGAGAAGTTCGATCGCGTCTTCATCGCCCTGCATGGCCGCTATGGCGAAGACGGCACCCTGCAGGGTGCGCTGGAACAGATGGGCCTGCCCTATACCGGCCCCGGTGTGATGGCTTCGAGCATCGCCATGGACAAGGTCATGACCAAGCGCATCTGGCTCTCGCACGGCCTGCCCACGCCGCGCTTCCTGACGCTGGACGCCAAGGCCACCAGCCGCGAGCAGCTGCGCCTGGTACCGGACGAACTGGGCCTGCCGCTGATGCTCAAGGCCCCGCACGAAGGCTCGACCATCGGCATCGCCAAGGTCAACGGCTATTCGGACATGCAGGAAGGCTTCGACCTGTGCGCCCGCTATGACAGCGTGGTGCTGGCCGAAGAATTCATTCGCGGCCGCGAGTTGACCGTGCCGGTGCTGGGAACGGGCCGTGAGGCGCGTGCCTTGCCGGTCATCGAGATCCGTGCGCCGGAGGGTAACTATGATTACCAGAACAAGTATTTCACCGATGACACGAAATATTTGTGTCCGGCCCCGCTTGACGAGGAACTGACGCGCCATCTGCGTGATCTGGCGGTACAGGCTTTCAATGCGCTGGGTTGCCGTGGCTGGAGCCGGGTCGATTTCATGTTGCGCGAGACCGATGGCAAGGCCGAACCCTATCTGCTGGAAATCAACACCTCGCCCGGCATGACCGGTCATTCGCTGGTGCCGATGGCGGCCAAGGCGGTGGGCATGAGCTATGAGGACCTGTGTTGCGAAATCCTGCAGATGGCGGCGCTGGACATGACGCCTTCCAAGGACTGGACGCCGCAGGCGGGCCAGTCGTGATGGTTCGGGTCTAAGGGAGCGCGCGCGTCGATGTGGCAGGACGTCAAGATGCTCAACGCCATCAGCAGTGCGCTCATTGCGCTGGTGCTGCTGGCCCTGGTGGCATCCGGTTTGTGGTGGGTGGCGCAGCGGCCGATGTTCACGCTGCACACGATACGTATCGAGTCCGCCGGCGAGTTGCCGCTGGAAAAGGTCAATGCGTTGACGGTGCGGGCGACGGCGGTGCCGCGCATCCATGGCAATTTCTTCACCGCCGATCTGACGGCGGTGCGGGCGGCCTTCGAGGCCGTGCCCTGGGTGCGCAAGGCCATGGTGCGGCGCGAATGGCCGGACCGGCTGGTGGTGAAGATCGAGGAACACAAGGCCCTGGGCACCTGGGGTGAAGATGGCAAGTTGTTGTCGCAGAAGGGCGATGTGTTTACCGCCAACCTGGCCGAGGCCGAGGACGACGGTGACCTGCTGGAATTCGATGGCCCGCCCGGCAGCGAGCAGCAGGTAGTGGCGCGGCTGGCGCTGTTCCGCCAGTGGTTCGCACCGATCAAGCTGGAGCCGGAGTCGCTGGTGCTGTCCAATCGCTATGCCTGGACGGTGCGCCTGGACAACGGCATGACGGTCGAACTGGGGCGTGATCAGGGCGATGCGGTCCTGAAGGAACGTGTGGCAAGGCTGGTGGCGGTGTATCCGCAACTGCTGGAAAGATTGCAGGGCAAGATAGAAAGTGTCGACTTGCGCTATCCCAACGGGATGGCGTTGAAGGCGGATGGCATGGTGCTGGCGGCAATGAACGGGAAAAAGAAATAAGCGGAACGCTATGACAAAAGACGCAAAAAATCTGATCGTCGGCCTGGACATCGGCACCTCGAAAGTGGTGGCGGTGGTGGCCGAGGTGCTGCCCGACGGCCGCCACGAAGTGATCGGGCTGGGCCAGTCCGAATCCAAGGGGCTCAAGAAGGGGGTGGTGGTCAATATCGAAGCCACCGTCGAATCCATCCAGCGCGCCCTGGAAGAGGCCGAGCTGATGGCCGACTGCAAGATCCGCAATGTCTATACCGGCATTGCCGGCAGCCACATCCGCAGCTTCAACTCCAGCGGTATGGTGGCCATTAAGGACAAGGAAGTCACGGCGGCCGACGTCTCCCGCGTGATCGAGACTGCCAAGGCGGTCAACATCCCGACCGACCAGCAATTGCTGCACACGGTGCCGCAGGAATTCATCGTCGACAACCAGGAAGATGTGCGCGAGCCCATCGGCATGAGCGGCATCCGCCTGGAAGTGAAGGTTCACATCGTCACCGGCGCCGTCTCGGCCGTCCAGAACATCGTCAAGTGCGTGCGCCGCTGCGGCCTGGAAGTATCGGACCTGATCCTGCAACCGATGGCCTCGGCCGATTCGGTGCTGACCACCGACGAGCGCGAGCTGGGTGTGGTGCTGGTCGATATCGGCGGCGGCACCACCGACGTGGCGGTGTTCACCGAAGGCGCGATCCGGCACACCGCGGTGATTCCGATTGCCGGCGACCAGATCACCAACGACATCGCCATGGCCCTGCGCACGCCGACGCTGGAGGCCGAAGAGATCAAGCTGCGTTATGGCGTGGCCAAGCAGATCCTGGCGGATCCGACCGAGACCCTGGAAGTGCCGGGCCTGGGCGACCGCAATCCGCGCACGCTGTCGCGTCAGGCGCTGGCGGCGGTCATCGAGCCGCGTGTGGAAGAGCTGTTCGCGCTGGTGCACCAGGTGGTGCGCGAATCGGGTTACGAAGAGGTGCTGTCCTCCGGCATCGTCCTTACCGGTGGCTCGGCGATGATGCCGGGCATGACCGAACTGGCCGAAGACATCTTCTTGAAGCCGGCCCGCCTGGGAACGCCCGAATACAGCGGCCAGCTGGCCGACGTGGTGCGCAGCCCGCGCTACTCGACCGTGCTGGGCCTGCTGCAGGAAGCCAAGAAGCAATACCTGCGCGGCTACATCGTGACCCGCCAGGAAGGCTCGGTGAAGGCGGTCTGGCAGCGCATGAAGGAATGGTTCCTCGGCAACTTCTGAGGACCGCGTCCCGCAAGCAACATTGGCGGGCTGTGGAATGCATCAGGATGTAAAAACATTGGTGGGCGCTGGCGTAACGGCTGTAGGGTTCAGGCAGTCGACATGGACGGTACGCCAGCAGATGGGCAGGACGGTTTTGTTGGGATAGCGGTAGCAGGCATGACTCGCAACATTCATTCGTGGCATTCGTAGCATTCGTGGCATTCGTGGCATCGGCAGTATTGGTTTCAAAAGTTACAGCAGCAACAACAGGGAATTGAACATATAGACAGCAGTGATCAGTTGCTAGTCGTCACACCGCGTGATGCCTATCAACTGCCAGCTGCAGGACACATATATTTAAAGGAGTCATCATGGAAATCGATATGGTCGACAATGCGACGCTGGGGACGATCATCAAGGTCGTTGGCGTTGGCGGTGCTGGCGGCAATGCCGTGCAGCACATGATTAACAAGGGTGTCTCTGGCGTCGAGTTCATCGCCGCCAACACGGATGCCCAGGCGCTCAAGCAATCCAAGGCGCATAACGTCATCCAGATCGGTGATACCGGTCTGGGCGCCGGCATGCAGCCTGACGTCGGTCGCCGTCTGGCCGAGGAAACCCGTGCCCGCATCGAAGATTCCCTGCGCGGCGCGCACATGGTCTTCATCGCCGCCGGCATGGGTGGCGGCACCGGCACGGGTGCCGCACCGGTGGTGGCGCAGGTGGCCAAGTCGCTGGGCGCGCTGACCGTGGCAGTGGTCTCCAAGCCGTTCTCCTACGAAGGCCAGAAGTGCATGGACATCGCCGACGCCGGTCTGGAAGAGCTGACCCAGCACGTCGATTCGCTGATCATCATCCTCAATGAAAAGCTGGAAGAGATCTACGAAGACGACAGCATGATCGAATGGCTGTCCCATGCTGACGACGTGCTCAACAACGCCGTGGCCGGTATCGCCGAGATCATCAATGTCCCGGGTCACATCAACGTCGACTTCAACGACGTCAAGACCATCATGGGCGAGCAGGGCAAGGCCATGATGGGTACCGCCACCGCTGCCGGCGTGGACCGCGCCCGCGTGGCCGCCGAGCAGGCCGTGGCCTCGCCGCTGCTGGATGGCATCGACCTGTCGGGCGCCCGCGGCGTGCTGGTCAACGTGACCGCCAGCCGTGGCCTGAAGGGTAAGGAAATCAAGGAAGTGATGGCGACCGTGCGTGCCTTCGCTGCCCCTGACGCTTCCATCGCCCAGGGCATCGCCTACGACGACAGCATGGGCGACGAGATCCGCGTCACCGTGGTGGCCACCGGCCTGGGCCGTGCCCGCAAGGCCGTGCAACTGGTGCAGACCCCGGTCATGCGTACCGGTACCCACAACGAACCGATGATGGCCGTCGGTGGCGTCATGCCGCAAGGCGCAGCGCAACCGGCTGCTGCCTTCGGTGGCCTGAAGGCTCCGGCCGTGTGGCGTCGCGAGTCGGCTTCCGACACCGTGCGCGCGCTGGAAAAGAACGGCATGGAAACCTACGACATCCCGGCCTTCCTGCGCAAGCAGGCGGACTGAGTCGGGTGTTCGCCGCTGACCTGCGCAGTCGAAGCAGGCCGGCCGGTTCCGAGGCATACTAACGCCGCGCCTGGTGCGCGGCGTTTTTTCGTGCGTCGCCCGCGGGCAACTCATCTGTCCGATCGATCAATCGGGCCAGATTCATCACCTAGATCACTTATACAACCAGACGAGGAAACACCATGACCATCAAGATCGGCGACCGCCTGCCCGAAGGCACCCTGACCGAATTCATCGAGACCGAGACCGAAGGCTGCAGCCTGGGCCCCAACGCCTTCAAGGTGTCCGACCTGGTCAAGGGCAAGAAGATTGCCTTGTTCGCCCTGCCCGGCGCCTTCACCCCGACCTGTTCGGCCAAGCACGTGCCGGGCTACATCGCCCTGGCGGATCAGTTCAAGGCCAAGGGTGTGGACGAGATCTGGTGCCTTTCGGTCAACGACGCCTTCGTCATGGGCGCCTGGGGCCGCGACCAGAAGGCCACCGGCATCGTGCGCATGTTCGGCGACGGCAGCGCTACCTTCACCAAGGCACTGGGCATGGAGTTCGACCTGACCGAACGCAACATGGGCGTGCGTTCGCAGCGCTATTCGATGCTGCTGGAAGATGGCGTGGTCAAGCAGCTGAACCTGGAAGCACCGGGCAAGTTCGAGGTGTCCAACGCCGAGACCCTGCTGGGCCAACTGGGCTGATTTCCCCCGGGAATCCTGCAACGGCATGCTGCGGCATGCCGTTTTGCTTTGTGGAAATGGCAAGTCCTGCAAGAAGTCGTTGCGAGACCACACTGGCGGGTCTTTGCAGATGGGAACGATTTGCAACAAAGCCGCGCCGTGGCGGGGCGGGGGGAGGGCATCTTGGCTATAATGGCCGGATGTTGAAACAGCGCACAATCAAGAATCTGGTCAAGACCACGGGCGTCGGTCTGCACTCCGGCACCAAGGTCGAGCTGACCCTGCGCCCGGCCGCGCCCGATACCGGCATCATCTTCCGTCGCGTCGATCTGGACCCGGTGGTCGAGCTGCCGATGATGGCCACTGGCGTGGGCGATACCCGCATGGCCTCGACCCTGACCAAGGATGGCGCCAAGGTTTCCACCGTCGAACACCTGCTGTCGGCCTGCGCCGGCCTGGGCATCGACAACCTGTATATCGATCTGACCGCCGAAGAAATCCCCATCATGGATGGCTCGGCCTCGTCCTTCGTCTTCCTGCTGCAGCAGGCCGGCCTGCAGGAACAGAATGCGGCCAAGAAATTCATCCGCGTCAAGAAGCCGGTGGAAGTGCGCGAAGGCAGCGGTGACAAGGAAAAATGGGCACGTCTGGAACCCTATGACGGTTTCCGCCTGAAGTTCTTCATCGAATTCAACCACCCCGCCGTGGATGGCACCGGCCAGGTCGCCGAAGTTGATTTCGGCATCGACTCCTACGTCAAGGAAATCGCCCGCGCGCGCACCTTCGGCTTCATGCAGGACGTCGAAACCCTGCGCGGCATGGGCCTGGCGCGGGGCGGCTCCTTCGAGAACGCCATCGTCATGGACGAGTACCGCATCCTCAACGCCGACGGCCTGCGCTACGACAACGAGTTCGTGCGCCACAAGATCCTGGACGCCATCGGCGACCTCTACATCATCGGCCATCCCTTGCTGGCCAGCTACGACGCCCACAAGTCCGGCCACGGGCTCAACAACCTGTTGCTGCGCGAACTGCTGTCGCAACCCGATGCCTATGAAATCGTCAGCTTCGACAAGCTGGAACAGGCGCCGCAGACCTACGTCATGCAGGCCAAGCAGGAGTGGGCGCTGAACTGATCGCTTAACCGCCCAGCAGCAGCCATGAATGCAGACGCCCCGGCCTGGACCGGGGCGTTTCTTTTTTTTCGCTGCAGAGTGGGCCGGTAAAAAATCTTGTAAATCTTTTATCAGGACAGGGGCGGGCGGGTCTAGCTTCCCTCGGGAAATGGCGACGATTCCCCTGCCTGCTTGGTCGATCTGCGACCGTCGCGACGCCGTATCATGGCATCGATCGCATCCTTCAGACCCTGACTGCGCGGGTCGCTGGCCAGCGTACTGCTGAGCTCGGCGAAGGAGGAGAGGGCGCCCTCGGTCAGCTCCAGCACCCGTTTGGGCGGAGGTGGAGGGGCAGTTTTGCCAACTTGCACTTTGATTCGGATTGAATTAACCTGCCATCCGTCCTTCAGCAGGCGGTCCTGCAGCCTCGGGGTTTGCTGCTTCAACCGGGCCGCCAGCGCTGCATTGGGCGCGCTCATGACCAGCACGCCAGCTTCGAACTGCAAGATCTGACACGCGGCAAACATCGCCGGCAACGACGCGGCGACCGACTGCTGCAGCGTGCCCATGCGAGCCAGGGCGGGCAAGAGCGCCGCCATCGTCGAATTCGACCGCAAGAAATCCGCGGCTCCCTTCGTGCTCTTCGCCATGCGTTGGGCGCTCGTGGGGGCAGGCCGATAAGGGGTGAACGTAGATGGGTACTTCATCTTTAAACCTTATCACATCCGGTGTCTGACCGGCCGGAGACCAAGGAGCAAAGATGCAAATTATCCTGCTGCACCCCCGTTTCACCAAAGCCCGTTCCGTCACGCTGGGCAGCAAGCACCTGTTCATCCTGATGTTCCTGCTGGTCGGCCTGATCGCCGGCTCCTCGACACTGATCACCTACTTCCTGCTGCGCCAGGCCGGAGACCCCGATGCCTCCCCGCTGCTGCACAAGCTGGCGGTATCGATGAGCCAGGAAGAGGACGGCCGCAACGAAAAATTCCTCAAGGAAAACCTGGCCATGATGGCCGTCAAGGTCGGCGAGATGCAGGCCCAGATGATGCGCCTGGATGCGCTGGGCGAGCGGGTGCAGGGCCTGGCCGGCATCCGTCCCGAGGAATTCAACTTCAAGGAGTCGCCCGGTCGCGGCGGCGCCGAAGTCTCCAGCCTGGCCGGTCCGGGCCGCGATGTCGGCCTGGACGAGTTGCGCCGCATGCTGGACAACCTGGCCGTGGATGCCGGGCATCGCACCGATTACCTCAACGCCGTTGAATCCACCCTGATGGGTGACAAGATCAAGTCGCGCCTGTTGCCGACCAACCAGCCGGTCAACGTCGCCTACAATTCGTCCAGCTTCGGCTGGCGCCTGGATCCTTTCACCGGCCACAACGCCTTCCATGAAGGCCTGGACTTCCCCGCTGCGGTCGGTACGCGCATCGTCGCTGCGGCGGCCGGCGTGGTGATTGCCTCGGAATATCATTACCAGTTTGGCAACATGCTGGAAATCGACCACGGCAACAACATCATCACCCGTTACGCCCACGCCTCGCGCCTTTATGTGAAGGTGGGCGACATCGTCAAGCGCGGCCAGCATGTGGCCGATGTTGGCTCCACCGGCCGTTCCACTGGCGCCCACCTGCATTTCGAGGTGCGCATCCGCGGTATCGCCCAGGACCCGCGCAAGTTCCTGGCGCTGGGCGCCAATGGTGGCAACCAGCCCAAGCAGATGCCGGTGTTCGTGGCCGGTCGCTGAGCCCTGGCCCCCGGCCGGGCGCGCCGGCATGAATATTTCTTCACGCGCCCCTTCCACCTTGAAACCTTGCAAACCTGCCCGATCTAAGGCTTTACCGCCCCGGGCCGGGCCGTAAAGCCATTGGCGCGGGCCTGCGTGCTAAAATCCATGGTTTATTTTCGGGCGTTGTCGGCCGGAACCCCACGGCCGGGTGCCAAACGTCTATCTGCCGGATCATTCATCGGCGCTTTTATAGAATCCAAGCATGTCATTCCTGACCAAGATTTTCGGCAGCCGTAACCAGCGTCTGCTCAAACAATATCAAAAAATCGTCCGCCAGATTAACGCGCTGGAGCCCTCGGTCGAGAAGCTGACCGATGCTGAACTGCAAGCCAAGACGCCCGAATTCAAGCAACGTATCGCCGGCGGCGAAGCGCTCGACGCGATCCTGCCGGAAGCCTTTGCGGTCTGCCGCGAAGCCAGCCGTCGCGTGCTCAAGATGCGCCACTTCGATGTCCAGCTGATCGGTGGCATGGCCCTGCACTTCGGCAAGATCGCCGAAATGCGTACCGGCGAAGGCAAGACCCTGATGGCGACCCTGCCGGCCTACCTCAATGCCCTGGCCGGCAAGGGCGTGCACGTGGTGACCGTCAACGACTACCTGGCCCAGCGCGATGCCGAGGACATGGGTCGCCTGTACAGCTGGCTGGGCCTGACCACCGGCGTGAACCTGTCGCAGATGGAACACGACGTCAAGCAGGAGGCCTATGCCGCCGACATCACCTACGGTACCAACAACGAATTCGGCTTCGACTACCTGCGCGACAACATGGTCTTCGATGCCGACGACCGCGTGCAGCGCGCCCTGAACTTCGCCATCGTCGACGAAGTGGACTCGATCCTGATCGACGAAGCGCGTACCCCGCTGATCATCTCCGGCCAAGCCGAGAACCACACCGAGCTGTACCACAAGATGAACGCCGTGCCGCCGCTGCTGACGCTGCAGATCGGCGAGGAAACCCCCGACGGCAAGGGCAAGATCGAAGTCCCGGGTGACTACACCAAGGATGAGAAGAGCCACCAGGTGCTGCTGACCGAAGCCGGTCACGACAAGGCCGAGGAAATCCTCACCCAGATGGGCTTGCTGGCTGAAGGCGCCTCGCTCTACGACGCCGCCAACATCACCCTGATCCACCACCTGTACGCCGCCCTGCGCGCCCACACCCTGTACCACCGCGACCAGCACTATGTGGTGCAGAACGGCGAAGTGGTGATCGTGGACGAATTCACCGGTCGTCTCATGACCGGCCGCCGCTGGTCCGACGGCCTGCACCAGGCGGTGGAAGCCAAGGAAGGCGTGAAGATCCAGAACGAGAACCAGACCCTGGCCTCGATCACCTTCCAGAACTACTTCCGCATGTACGGCAAGCTCTCCGGCATGACCGGCACGGCCGATACCGAAGCCTACGAATTCCAGGAAATCTATCACCTGGAAACCGTCGTGATCCCGCCCAACCGTCCCAATGCCCGCAAGGACCGCCAGGATCAGGTCTACAAGACCGCGCAAGAGAAGTACATGGCGATGGTCAAGGACATCCAGGACTGCTACGAGCGCGGCCAGCCCGTGCTGGTGGGCACCACCTCGATCGAGAACTCGGAACTGCTGTCGGGCATCCTGACCAAGGCCAAGCTGCCGCACAACGTCCTGAACGCCAAGCAGCACGCTCGCGAAGCCGAGATCGTCGCCCAGGCCGGCCGTCCCAAGATGATCACCATCGCCACCAACATGGCCGGTCGCGGTACCGACATCGTGCTGGGTGGCAACATGGGCAAGCAGATCCAGCTGATCGAGGCCGACGAGTCCCTGTCGGACGCCGACAAGGCCGCCAGGTCGCAGCAGCTGCGCGATGAATGGCAGTCCCTGCACGACCACGTGGTCAATGCCGGCGGCCTGCACATCATCGGTACCGAACGTCACGAATCGCGTCGCGTGGACAACCAGTTGCGTGGCCGTTCCGGCCGCCAGGGCGACCCCGGTTCCTCGCGCTTCTACCTGTCGCTGGACGATGCGCTGCTGCGCATCTTCGCCGGCGACCGCGTGCGCGCCATCATGGACCGCCTGAAGATGCCCGAAGGCGAACCGATCGAGGCCGGCATCGTCAGCCGCTCCATCGAATCGGCCCAGCGCAAGGTGGAAGCCCGCAACTTCGACATCCGCAAGCAACTGCTGGAATACGACGACGTCGCCAACGACCAGCGCAAGGTGATCTACCAGCAGCGTAACGAGCTGCTGGAATCGGTGGAAATGGCCGAGATGATCGCCTCCCTGCGCGATGGCGTCTTCACCGACCTGTTCCGCCAGTACGTGCCGGCCGAGTCGATGGAAGAGCAGTGGGACATCCCCGGCCTGCAAGCTGCGCTGACCGGCGAATGGCAGCTCGACGTTTCGCTGGAAGCGATGCTGGCAGCCGAGCCGGATCTGTCCGACGAAGACCTGCTGGAGCGCCTGCTGACCGCTGCCAAGGACGCCTACGACGCCAAGGTCGCCGTGGTCGGCGTGGAGGCCTTCGCCGGTTTCGAGCGCAGCGTCATGCTGCAGAGCATCGACAACCACTGGCGCGAACACCTGGCGGCGCTGGATCACCTGCGCCAGGGTATCCACCTGCGTGGTTATGCGCAGAAGAACCCCAAGCAGGAATACAAGCGCGAAGCCTTCGAACTGTTCGCCCAGATGCTGGACCTGATCAAGAACGAAGTGATCAAGGTGGTCATGACGGTCCGCATCCAGAGCCGCGAGGAAATCGAAGCGGCCGAGGAAAGCATGTCCGGTGGCTCGCCCATCAACGTCAACTACCAGCACGCCGACTTCAATCCGGAAGCCGCGCCCGAGGAACTGCTGGCGCCGACGGCCCTGGCCGACAGCGACGATGGTTCAGAGTACCCCAAGGTCGGTCGCAACGACCCCTGCCCATGCGGCAGCGGCAAGAAGTACAAGCAATGCCACGGCAAGCTGGCCTGATCACCTGATCGTCCGCCCGCTGTCGAAGAGAAGGCCGTTCCCCCGCCCGGGTGAACGGCCTTTTTGCTGGTGGCTGTCGCTACGCGCTGCTGTGCTTCAGGCCTTATGATGAGCGCACCGGCCGCCAGGCCCCGCCAGATTGTCCGCCCTCCAGGAGAACAAGAAGATGATATCCGCCACGTCTTTCCGTCCCGCCCTTTGCGGCGCGCTGGCTGCAGCCCTGCTGCTGGCCGGCTGCGCCTCGTCGCCGCTGCCGCAATGGCGCGATAGCGACAACGCCGGCTATGCCCCGGTCACGCCGGCCATCCCCATCACCAACACCGGCGTGCCAGCGGTGGCCATCAGCACTGCTGCGCCCACCCGCGCGGCGCTGGTGGCGGCGGCCAGGGCCGAGTGGGATTTCTTCGGCAACCAGCAGATCGACATGCGCCACGATCCCTTCAGCGCTCCGCGCCTGGGATTGCTGGAAGATGAAGGCGAGGCGGTGCAGCGCGTGGCCGAATACTGGCATGCGGTCGGCAAGAACCTGACCGGTGCCGACTGCCAGCAGGCCTGGTCGGCGGCCTTCATTTCCTGGCTGATGGTCAGCAGCAATGTGGCGCCACAGGACTTCGCGCCCAGTGAAACCCATTTCAACTACCTGAGCTTCCTCAAGGACCGCCAGTCGCGTCCCTCGCCGCAATTCGTACTGCGCCCGCCCGAGAGTGAGCCGCTCACGCCCGGTGACCTGATCTGCGCTCCACGCGGCAACAACAATGCGACCTCCATCGACGAGATACGCCCCGGCCTGGCAGGGCATTGCGACATGGTGGTGGAGGTCCATGCCGAGGATGGCTGGGCCGGGGTGATCGGCGGCAATGTCTTCAACTCGGTGTCTGAATCGCTGATTCCGGTCGATGACCAGGGCCGGGCGCAGCCGATCGCGCAGCGACCCTGGCTGGTGGTGGTCAAGAACCTGCTGCCCTGATCGGCAGATCGCATGTTGATCCTGTCCAAGATCCTGCTCGGACCGCTGCTGTTGCTGCAGGGCAGGCGCCTGCGCAAGACCGCATTGCGCCTGCCCGAGGCCAGCGGCCCGCGCAGCGGCGTGGAGATACCGGCCAGCTATGTCAGCGCCAGCGCTGCCACCGCGCCGCTGCGGGTGCTGGTGGTCGGAGATTCCTCGGCCGCCGGTGTCGGTGTGGAACATCAGGAGCAGGCGCTGGCCCAGCCGCTGGCGCGCCAGCTCGCCACCCGCAGCGGCCGGCCGGTGGCCTGGCAACTGGTGGCGCAGAGCGGCGTCAATTCGCTGGAAGCCCTGGACCTGCTGACGCGTCACGAGATCGGCCCGGCCACCGTGCTGGTGGTAGCGCTGGGCGTCAACGACGTGACCTCGCAGACGTCGGCCCGCCGTTATGTCGCCAACTTGCGCCGGCTGAGCGAGCGCCTGATGGCGCAGGCCGGTGTGGAACACATCGTCTTTTCCGGCTTGCCCCCCATGCATCTGCTGCCGTTGGCGCCGCAGCCGCTGCGCTGGTATCTGGGGTGCTGCGCCCGCAAGCTGGATGGCGCATTGCGCGCCTGGATAGGGCGCGACCCGGCGTTGCGCTACTGCTCGCTGCAATGGGCGTTGCCGCATGACATGGCGCTGGACCGCTTCCACCCCGGCCCCGGCCAGTATGCCCAATGGGCAGTGATGTGCGCCGAGATCGTCGAAACCGGCTTCCTGCGTCATCAGCCGGTGACGGAAAGTGTTTAAAATACGCGTTCCGATTTTTACGCTGAAAGCTCGCCATGGCCGTCAATTCCCCGATCCCCGTCCCTTCCGACCTCAAAGCCGTTGCCGGCATCGAACTCGGCCATGCCGAGGCGGGCGTGCGCAAGGCCAATCGCAAGGACGTGCTGGTCATGAAGCTGGCCGAGACCGCCACCGTGGCCGGCGTATTCACCAAGAACCGCTTCTGCGCTGCACCGGTGCAGATCTGCCAGGCCAACCTGGCCCAGTTGAGCGCCGCCAAGCCCATCCGTGCGCTGGTCATCAATACCGGCAATGCCAACGCCGGCACCGGTGAAGAAGGCCTGCAGCGCGCCAGGTCGGTCTGCGCCGCCCTGGCCCAGCAGATCGGCCTGGAGCCGCAGCAGATCCTGCCGTTTTCCACCGGCGTAATCCTGGAGCCGCTGCCGGCAGACCGCATTATCGCCGGCCTGCCGCAGGCCATCGGCAACCTCAAGGCCGATAACTGGTTCAACGCGGCTGAGTCCATCATGACCACCGACACCCAGCCCAAGGCCGCTTCGCGCACCCTGAGCATCGGCGGCAAGCAGGTGGTGATGACCGGTATCAGCAAGGGCGCCGGCATGATCAAGCCCAACATGGCCACCATGCTGGGCTTCCTGGCCTTCGACGCCAAGCTGCCACAGGCGCTGCTGAACCAGCTGGTCAAGGATGCCGCCGACCACTCCTTCAACTGCATCACCATCGATGGCGACACCTCGACCAACGATTCCTTCATCCTGATGGCCACCGGCGCCGGCGAACTGGAGATTACCAGTGCCGACAGCGACGACTACAAGCAACTGGCCGCCGCCGTCACCGACCTCTCGCAACACCTGGCGCACCAGATCGTGCGCGATGGCGAAGGTGCCACCAAGTTCATCGAAGTGGCCGTGGAAGACGGCAAGAGCGTCGAGGAATGCCGCCAGATCGCCTATTCCATCGGCCACTCGCCCCTGGTCAAGACCGCCTTCTTCGCCTCCGATCCGAACTTGGGCCGCATCCTGGCCGCCATCGGCTATGCCGGCATCGACGACCTGGATGTGTCCAGGATCAACCTCTGGCTGGACGATGTCTGGGTCGCCAAGGACGGCGGCCGCAACCCCGACTACCGCGAGGAAGACGGTCAGCGCGTCATGAAGAAGGCCGAAATCGTGGTCCGTGTGAAGCTGGCGCGCGGCACGGCCAAGGCCTCCATCTGGACCTGCGACCTGTCGCACGATTACGTGTCGATCAACGCCGACTACCGTTCCTGATCCCCTGGCAGGACCTGTCACCGCGCGCCCGCCAGCCCACCATCCCCGGGCTGGCAGCGTGCCCGGGATGGTGGCGGCAACATGAATGCCCGCGCCCTCGGAACAATTTAATTCACGCCGGCCGCTGCCGTGTTGCGCCACAATGTGGCGTCGCATCTACTCTCAAGCCCATCCCAGGCACTGATCACCATGACCCAGTTAGACCAATTCCTGCAGCGTGCCGAAGCCTTGCTGGCGCGCGTCGAAGCCATCCTGCCCAATGCCGCCGCCCGCGAACCGGACTGGAACGCCGCCGTCGCCTTCCGCTGGCGCGGTGCCAACGCCCAGCGTGCCGGCTACCTGCAGGCCGTGGGCCAGATTTCGCGGATCGGCCTGTCCGACCTGCACAATATCGGCCCGCAAAAGGAACAGATTGACCAGAATACCCGCCAGTTCGTCGAAGGCCGCCCGGCCAACAACGTGCTGCTGACCGGCGCGCGTGGCACCGGCAAGTCCTCGCTGATCAAGGCCTGCCTGAACCAGTACGCCGACCGTGGCCTGCGCCTGATCGAGGTGGACAAGGACGACCTGCATGACCTGCAGGACATCGTCGAGCTGGTAGCGGCGCGCCCGGAGCGCTTCATCGTCTTCTGCGACGATCTTTCCTTCGAGGAAGGCGAGGGCGGCTACAAGGCGCTGAAGGTGGCGCTGGACGGCAGCATCGCGGCCCAGTCCGACAATGTGCTCATCTACGCCACCTCCAACCGCCGCCACCTGATGCCGGAGCGCCTCTCCGACAACAGCACCTATACCCACACCGAGGATGGCGACCTGCATCCCGGCGAGACGGTGGAAGAAAAGATTTCGCTCTCCGAGCGTTTCGGCCTGTGGGTGACCTTCTACCCCTTCAAGCAGGACGACTTCCTCGACATCGTCGCCCACTGGCTGCGCCACTTCGGCTGCAGCGACGCCCAGATCGCCGAAGCCCGTGCCGATGCGCTGCGCTGGGCGCTGCAGCGCAGTTCCCGCTCGGGTCGCGTGGCCTGGCAGTTCGCCCGTGATTACGCCGGCAAGGCGCAGGCCTGATGAGCCAGGACGCCAAGCCGATCGACGTCGCCGTGGGCATCCTGATGCAGCCCAACGGTGACGTGCTGCTGGGCCAGCGCCCGCAAGGCAAGCCCTATGCCGGTTACTGGGAGTTCCCGGGCGGCAAGGTGGAGCCAGGCGAAGGCATCTTCGCGGCCCTGCAGCGGGAGTTCAAGGAAGAGCTGGGCATC
Source organism: Herbaspirillum sp. C7C2 (assembly GCF_022627865.1). NCBI lineage: Bacteria > Pseudomonadati > Pseudomonadota > Betaproteobacteria > Burkholderiales > Oxalobacteraceae > Herbaspirillum > Herbaspirillum sp. C7C2. Next base: position 159,231 of record NZ_JABXGI010000006.1, on the reverse strand, counting down.
GAGGTGCTGGACGGCGAACCCTGGTGCGGCGTCGAACACGTCTATCCGCATGCCCATGTGCGCCTGCACTTCTACATCAGCCGCCAGTGGCGCGGCGAGCCGCAAAGCCTGGAAGGCCAGGCCTTTGCCTGGCAGGGGAGCGTGGGCGTGCAGCCGCTGCTGCCGGCGACCATTCCGCTGATCCAGTGGCTGGACCAGTTGCGCTACGGCGAGCCGGCGTGAGCGTGCTCAAGCCTTGGCCCTGGCCTTGCCAGCCATGCAGGATTCAAAAGCGGGGATTTGAGCAAATGTGAAGGAAAAAGCCCGTCATCACTGTACGGGCTTGTCCCCTTCGTCTTCCAGCGGCAGGTTCACTGCGGGGATGGTGTACTTTTCTTCCGCCCAGGCTCCAAGGTCGATTTGCTTGCAGCGCTCGGAGCAGAACGGCCGATACTTGTTCTTTTCACTCCACTCCACCTTGGTGCCACAGGTCGGGCAATCCACTATCGTCGCCATACGCGTTACTTCAATTCGTTCGTTACAGGTCAAAAGCCGCACAGGGCCAGTTCGAAGGGGACTTCACCCTCGAAGGAGCGCGGCTTCTCGTCGCCATCCTGCTGGGTGAAACGCACCCACAGCATGTACTTGTTGGCGGAAATCTCGGGGATCGCACCCAGTTCGATATCCAGCGACAGGCGCAGCATCTGGTAGACCTTGCCTTGCAGCATCTGCTGGTAACTGCCGCCTTCGGCGTTGATCTTCACAGCATGGCCCGATTCGCGCAGCAGACGCATGACGATGCCGATGGCGTCGAACAAGGGGATCAGCGGGGCGAACCAGTTGGAAATGTCCTGGAAGCGGCGCTCGAAGGAATGCTGTTGCCAGGCGTAATAGGCCGGCAGGTCGAACTCGCAGGCGCCGCCCGGGATGATGGTGCGGCCACGGATGCTCATCAGCCATTCGTTGTCGCGGATGTTCTGGCCGGTCTTGCCTTGCGCGGCCGAGAGGGCAGTGCTGGCCTGGTCCACTTCGGCCAGGATGGCGTTGAGCATCTCCGGCTCGACATTGGGATTGGACTGATAGGCCAGCAGGATCTGTTTCTGCCGTTCCAGCTCTTGCAGCAGGTCGGACTTGAGATCGGCGCGTCCGGCTACCTCCAGCATTTCGAAAATGGTGGCCAGGGCGATGTGATGCTGATGCGGGCTTTCCTGATGCAGGAAGAAGACGAATTTCTCGTAGAGGTCTTCCAGTCGCAGCAGCGTGCGAATACGCTCATTGAAAGGGTATTCGTAGACGATCAAAGCATGATCCCTTTATCGGTGAACCGGACTTGTTGAAGGCCGCTGACAGGCGCGCTGGTGCAAAATACCTCGTCAACATTGCAATGTTTGTGATTCTGACCCATGCAGCAGAAAATTACAAATGCAGGCCTCATCAAATGAAGCCTTAGGTAACGTGGCGCCGCTGCTGCCGCCACCACCCCCCGCCATCAATCACACCGCGCCCGCCAGGGCCAGGTAGCGCGCATGCAGCGCATTCACCTGTTCGGGCAGCGCGGCATTGTCACCACCGTTGTCGATGACGTCGTCCGCCACCGCCAAACGCGCCTGGCGGCTGGCCTGGGCGGCCATGATGGCTTCCACCTCGTCGCGCCGCAGGCCGTTGCGCTGCATGACGCGGGCCACCTGTACCTGTTCCGGGCAATCGACCACCAGGATGCGGCTGGCGCGCCCGACCCAGGTGCCGGACTCCACCAGCAGCGGCACCACGAAGATGACGTAGCTGCCGGTGGCAGCCTCGGCCTGGCGCACCGTCTCGCTGCGGATCAGCGGATGCAGGATCGCTTCCAGCGCATGGCGGGCGTTGGGATGGGAAAACACGTGATGGCGCATCCGCGCGCGGTCCATGGCGCCCCGCGCATCGATGAATTCGTCACCGAAATGGGCGCGGATGGGGGCAATGGCCAGGCCCTCGGGCGCGGTCAGGGCATGGGCGATGGCATCGGTATCCACCAGCGAGGCGCCCAGTTCACCGAAGAGATTGGCCACCGTGGTCTTGCCGCTGCCGATGCCGCCGGTCAGGCCGATGGTGAAGCGTTCAGTCAAGGAAGTCATGGGATAGGTTCAGTAAGCGAAGTGAGTCAGGTTCAGCCAGGTGCCATCCAGCAGCAGGGCCAGCAGGCCGGCGCCGGCCAGGCAGGGGCCGAATGGAATGGCCTGGCCGCGCTGGTGGCGCCCGCCGACCATCAGCGCCAGGCCCAGCAGGGCGCCCATCACCGAGGCCAGCAGCAGCACCAGCGGCAGCGCCTGCCAACCCAGCCAGGCGCCCAGGGCGGCCATGAGCTTGAAGTCGCCATAGCCCAGGCCATCCTTGCCGGTGGCCAGCTTGAAGATCCAGAAGATCAGCCACAGCACGCCATAGCCGGCGGCCGCGCCCAGCACTGCATCGGGCAGCGCCACCAGGCGATGGTTCAGGTTCACCAGCAGCCCCAGCCATAGCAGCGGCAGGGTCAGGTCATCGGGCAGCAGCATGGTGTCGGCATCGATGAAGGCGAGCGCAATCAGGAAGGCGCTGCAGAGCATGACGGCCAGCCCGGTGGCGCCCAGTCCGAAGCGCCAGGCCACCAGGGCGAACAGGAGCGCGGTCAGCAGCTCCACCAGCGGATAGCGCACGCTGATCCTGGCCTGGCAAAAACTGCAGCGGCCGCGCAGCAGTAGCCAGCTCAGCACCGGCAGCTTGTGCCACGGCGCCAGCGGCCGGGCGCAGTGCGGGCAGGCGGAATGGGGCAGCCAGAGGTCGTAGCGATCCTGATGCGGCAGGGCCTCGCCGCGCTCCATCGCCACAAAATTGGCGGTCTCGCGCAGCATCATGATGGGCAGGCGGTGGATCACCACGTTCAGGAAGCTGCCCACCAGCAGGCCCAGCAGGGCCGCCAGGCCGGCCAGGGCGGGATTGCCGGGGAGGGCGTAGGCTTCCAGGAAATGCATCGTCGGGTTCAGTCGTATCGGGTCGTGAAGTCAGGGCGCAGGGGGGAGTAGCCGCAGCAGGCCGGTCGTGCCGTCTACCGTCACACCACCGAACCCATGCGAAATACCGGCAGATACATCGCGACCACTAGCCCGCCGATGACCACGCCAAGCACCGCCATGATAACGGGTTCCATCAGGCTGGTGAGGGCGCTGACGGCTTCGTCGACCTCGCGTTCGTTGAGTTCGGCGATCTTGCCCAGCATGGCGTCCAGCGCGCCGGCCTCCTCGCCCACGGCGGTCATCTGCACCGCCAGGTCGGGGAAGACCCCGGTGGCCTGCATCGCGCCATGCAGGGATGCGCCATTGCGCACCGCATCGCGCACCGCCAGCGAGGCCTCGGCGAAGACCACGTTGCCGGCCGCTCCGGCGACGGTCTCCAGCGCTTCCACCAGCGCGATGCCGGCACCGAAGAGTGTGCCGAAGGTGCGGCTCCAACGTGCCAGCGCAGCCTGTCGCAACAGCCTGCCGAAGATCGGCAATGACAGGCTCAGCCGCTGCACCCGCGCCCGCAGCGCCGGATAGCGGCGCCGGGCATGCAGGGCCAGCAAGCCGCTCACGGCCAGGCCCAGCAACAGCATCGGCCAGTAGCGGCCCAGCACGCGCGCCAAGTTCATCACGATGCGGGTGGGCAGCGGCAGTTCGGCGCCGAACTGCTGGAACATCTGCTCGAAGGCCGGTACCACCCACAGCATGATGACGGCGGTCACCACGATCGCCACCAGCACCACCGCGCCCGGATAGGCCAGCGCCGCCCTGACCTTGCCCCGCAGCGCCAGCGACTTCTCGCGATAGAGGGCGATGCGCTCCAGCATGCTGTCGAGCATGCCGGCCTCCTCGGCGGCGCGCACCAGGTTGCAGAACAGGCCATCGAAATGGCGCGGATGGCGCTGCAGCGCGGCGTGCAGGCTGTCGCCGCGTGACACCTGTTGCCGCACTTCGCCCAGCAGGCCGGCCAGTGGCCCCTGGCCGGCACCGCGGATGGCGATGTCCAGCGACTGCAGCAGCGGCAGACCGGCCTGCAGCATGGTGGCCAGCTGGCGTGTGAAGAGCGCGATCTGCTTGTCGCTGATGCGGGCGCGGGAGGGCTTGCGTGGAGTGACCGGGGTGGCGGTGCTGCTACCGACACTACCTGCCTCTCGCCGCAGGCGCGCGACCCGCAGTCCCTGGCGGCGCAGTTGGGCGCGCGCCTGGGCTTCGTCGCTGGCCTGCAGGACACCGCGCTGCGGCTGTCCGTGCCGATCCAGGCCTTCCCAGCGGAAGTGTTTTGGTTCAGGTGCCGGCAAGGATCTCTCCCATGCTGGTTTCGCCGCGCAGGACCTTGAGCAGTCCGGCGCGGCGCAGGTCGATGATGCCCTCGGCCTGCGCCTGGCGTGCCAGCTCCAGCGTGCCGGCCTGGGCCAGGATCAGCGCCTGCATGGCGGCGCTGACCGGCATCACCTGGTAGATGCCGGTGCGGCCGCGATAGCCGCTCTGGTTGCAGGCCGGGCAGCCTTGCGGGACATAGGTGGATGGCTTGCCCGGCGCCGGACGCCGGCAGCGGCACAGCTTGCGTACCAGCCGCTGTGCCACGATCAGGCTCACCGACGCAGCGATGTTGTAGGCCGGCACCCCCATGTTGAGCAGGCGCGTGAGGGTCGAGGGGGCGTCGTTGGTGTGCAGGGTGGAGAGCACCAGGTGCCCGGTCTGGGACGCCTTGACCGCGATGTCGGCGGTTTCCAGGTCGCGGATTTCGCCCACCATCAGCACGTCCGGGTCCTGGCGCAGGAAGGCGCGCAGCGCCGTGGCGAAGTCCAGCCCGGCGCGTTCGTTGATGCCGACCTGGTTGATGCCGGGCAGGTTGATTTCCACCGGGTCCTCAGCGGTGGCGATGTTGACTCCGGGGCGGTTGAGCCGCTGCAGGCAGGCGTACAGGGAGACCGTCTTGCCCGAGCCGGTGGGGCCGGTCATCAGCACCAGCCCATGCGGTCGGGCGATGGCTTGCAGCAGCGCTTCCTGCTGGGCCGGTTCATAGCCTAGTTCGGCGATGGAGAAGCTGGCCTGGGCGGTATCGAGAATGCGCAGGACGATCTTTTCGCCGAACTGCGTAGGCAGGGTGGAGACGCGCAGGTCGATGCTGCGCTGGGCCAGTGCCAGGCGCATCTTGCCGTCCTGGGGCAGGCGCTTTTCGGCGATGTCCAGACGCGCCAGGATCTTTAGGCGGGTAGCCAGCTTGTCGCGCAGTGTCAGCGGTGGCTGCGCCAGTTCGTGCAGCACGCCATCGACGCGCAGGCGCACGCGGAAGAAGTGTTCGAAGGGTTCGAAATGCAGGTCGGAGGCGCCCATGCCGACGGCGTCGGCCAGCAGCTTGTGCAGCAGGCGTACTACCGGGACATCGTCATCGGCCACCGCCGGGGTTTGAGCTTGCATGACTGGCATGGGACTCCTCCGCGCAAAGGGGAGCCAGTCTCCCACGCAAGCTTGCGCGCGGCCAAGCGGGCTGGCCGATTGCCTGCGGCAAAGTCGGCAGAGTTCGATACAGGAACAGGCCCTAGTCGCCCCGCGTTTGCGACTGCGGCACGGCGATCAGCTTGACCATGCGGATCGCCTGGTTCTGGACCTGCACGATTTCGATCACGCAGCCCTCGAACTTCACGGCCACGCTGGCTTCGGGGATATCCTGCAGGGTTTCCAGCAGCAGACCGTTGATGGTCTTGGGGCCATCCAGCGGCAGCGTCAGGCCCAGGCGCTTGTTGATGTCGCGCAGGGTGGTGCTGCCTTCGAGCAGGCAACTGCCGTCCTTGTCCCAGCCAAAGCCTTCACCCGAGGAGCCGGGCGAGGAGGTGGTGAATTCGCCGATCATCTCTTCGATGATGTCTTCCAGGGTCACCAGGCCCTGCACCTCGCCGTATTCATCGACGACGATGCCCAGGCGCTCGTGATTCTCCTGGAAATACTGAAGCTGCGTGAAGACGTCGGTTTCCACCGGCACGTAATACGGTACCGACAGCAGGGCACGGATATCGTCGTGGCTGATGTCCTCTTCCTGGCGGAACAGCGACACCGTCTTGCGCACATGCAGGATGCCGACGATGTGGTTGATTTCCCCTTCGTAGACCGGCAGCTTGTTGTGATAGCAGGTGGCCAGCTGGTGCAGGATATCTTCCACCGGCGCGGCCAGGTTCAGGGCCTCGACCTGGGCACGCGGCGTCATCACGTCTTCCACCGAGATCTTTTCCAGGTCGAACAGGTTCAGCAGGATGCTCTTGTGCTTCTGCGGGATGAAGCTGCCGCCTTCGAGCACGATGGAGCGCAGTTCTTCCGGCGAGATGCGCTGTTCGGCCGCCCGCGCCCCGGTCTTGATGCGCAACAGTTTCAGGATCGCCGAGACGAAGATGTTGACGAACCAGATCAGCGGCTTGGCCAGCCGCATGAGCGGCTTGAGCACGAAACTGGTGAACAGGGCAATGCGTTCGGGATAGGTGGCGCCGATCACCTTGGGGACGATTTCGGCAAAGATGATCAGCAAGGCCGCCACGAAGGCGGTGGCGGCGGTGATCACGCGCTGGTGGTTGCCGAAGGCGGTAATGGCCAGCGCCGTCACCAGCGCGGTGGCCAGTGCATTGATCAGGGTATTGGCGATCAGGATCAGCGACAGCAGTCGTTCAGTGCGATCGAGCAGCCACAGGATGGTGATGGCGGCACGGTTGCCCTGTTTGGCCAGGTGCCGCAGGCGATGGCGGTTGGCGGCCATCAGCGCCGTCTCGGTCATCGAAAAGAAGGCCGAGAGCAGGATCAGGATCAGGAGTGCAAGAGCTTGCACCCATATGGGTACGGTATCCAAACGTTGCCGTCAGGTTGATTGCCCTCGCGCACGGGAGGGATTCGGCGGACCTGCTTGCCTGTGGCCAGGGCGGGCAGGGCGGCCAGCGAGCGCCAAAGTCTAGACGATGGGGGCCTATCCCGCAAGCCGGACCGGTGCGGGAGGGGGTGCTTGTCCCTCAGTAACCCCGCACACGGTCATACAGATGCGGTGGCGGCAGCCCACCCAGCATGGCCGAGATGGCTACCGCCGCCTGGCGGGCGCGCTCCCGCCGCGACGGCGTCGCCGCCGCATGTGGCGTCACCAGCACGCGGGGGTGGCGCCAGACCGCCGCGTCGGCAGGCAAGGGCTCTTCATCGAACACGTCCAGCACGGCGCCCGACAGCTGGCCCTCGTCCAGCGCGGCCAGCAGGTCGGGCAGGCACAGGTGGCTGCCGCGCCCGACGTTGATGACGGCCGCGCCACGTGGCAGCTGGCGCAGCAGGTCGGCGTCGAGCAGGTGGCGGGTGTCCTCGGTTTCCGGTAGGAGGCAGATCAGGATATCGGTGCGCGCCAGGAAGGCAGGCAACTGGTCGGCACCGGCATAACAGCTCAGTCCCTTTTCGCTGCGCGGCGAGCGCGCCCAGCCGGCGGTGTCGAAACCGATGGTGGCGTGCATGCGCGCCGTGGCCAGCCCCAGCGCCCCCAGGCCGAGCACGCCCACCCGGGTTTCCAGGGCGGTGCGCGGGGTGGAGAACTCCAGCCATTGCGCCCTTGCCTGCTGAGCAACGATGCGCGGCATGTCCTTCAACAGCATGAGGCTGCTCATGACGGTGAATTCGGCCATGCGCTGCTGGGTTTCGGGCGTGACCATGCGCACGATGGGCAGGTCCGGCAAGTGCGGATCGGCCAGGATGTGGTCGACCCCGGCCGCGCTGCTGATGATGGCCTTCAGGTTGGGGAAGCGGGCCAGGCGCCCCGCTTCGGGTTGCCAGACCAGGACATATTCCACCCGGGCCGGATCGACTTCAGGGTCGTCCCAGGCGCACACCTCCAGTCCCAGTCCGGGGGCGAACTCATGGAAACTGGCGCGCCACTCCGGTAGCGCGGCGGCACCGCCGGACTTGACCAGCAGTACGGGGGAGGAAGAACTCATGGGCGGGGCTCCACAGGATTGGCCTGATGCATGGGACGGCGCAATGCCGGATCGAAGGGATTGATCTGGCGCGACAGCGCCGCGGCTTCCCGTTGCAACATCTGTACCACGGTCGGCAGGCGCTCCTCGGTCAGGCGCGAGGTGAGCGTGCCTACGCTGAGCGCGCCGACGATGGCGCCGCTGCAGTCGAACAGCGGCACGCCCAGGCCGGCCATGCCGTCGAGCAGACCCGCCTGGCGTGCCGCGTAGCCGGTTTCACGCACACGCTCGATTTCGGTGCGCAGGTAGACCTCGTCATAGACCCCGAACTCGCGCAGGCGCGGCACGTTGTAGCGGATCACTTCCTCGCGCTCCTGCTCCGGCAGGAAAGCGAGGATGGACAGTGCGCCCTGGCCCACGCCCAATGCCACCCGGCCACCGATGTCGCCGGTGAAGGCACGGATCGGGAAGGGGCCGTCGACCCGGTCCACGCAGACCGCGTCGAAGCGCGAGCGCACCAGCAGGAACACCGTGTCGCCCAGGCTGCCGCACAGGCGCAGCAGCGCCGGCCGGCACAGGCTGCGCAGGTCGGAGGCATTGCCGGCGCGCGCGGCCAGCGCGAACAGGTCCATCCCCAGGCGATACAGCTTGCTGCGTTCATCCTGCTCCACCACGCCTTCGCTGACCAGGGCCTGCAGCAGGCGGTGCGTGGTGCCCTGGGTGAGGCCGATGGCCTTGGCCACCTGGGTCACCCGCATGCCTTGCGGTGGTGCATCGGCCAGTGCGCGCAACACCGCGAAGGTGCGCTGGATGCCGTTGACCGGCAGGCTGGCCGGGGCGGTGGTCGAGGAGGCCTCGTCGTTGTCGTCGCTCATGAGGGGGCTGTTGTCTGCTGGGTGGAATCGGTGGCGTCATGCCCTCCGAGTTATTCCATCTGACGAAATAATTATTAAAAATTTCCTGTCTGTCGAAATACGATAGCAGAATTGGCACCGAAATTGCATCAATAACGAAACAGGAGACGCGCATATCACCCCATTCCTTGAGGTGGATGCGACTTTACAGATGAATGCATCGGAGTGCCCGCCGGCCGACAAGCCCGCCAGCCGCGCAGCGCCCGAACTTTGCGACAGGGAGCTTGCAATGTCATTTCTCACGCTGACCAATGTCAGTAAGTTCTACGGCGATACCCAGGCGGTATCGGGCTTCAACCTGACGGTGGAGAAGGGGGAATTCATTTCCCTGCTGGGACCCTCCGGTTGCGGCAAGACCACCACCCTGCAGATGATTGCGGGCTTCGAGAACGTCAGCGGCGGCCGCATCGAACTCGATGGCCGCGACATCACCCATGCCAAGCCCAATACCCGTGGCCTGGGCATCGTGTTCCAGACCTATGCGCTGTTCCCGCACATGACGGTGGAGCAGAACGTGGCCTTCGGCCTAGAGATGCGCAAGTGCGCGCCCGCCGAGAAGCGCGACCGCGTGGCGCAGGCCCTGGCCCTGGTGCACCTGGAAAAGCATGGCGCCCGTTATCCGCGAGAACTGTCAGGCGGCCAGCGTCAGCGCGTGGCCCTGGCGCGCGCGCTGGTGATTGCACCGCCCGTGCTGCTGCTGGACGAACCCCTGTCCAACCTGGATGCCAAGCTGCGCGAGGAAATGCAATTCGAGCTGCGCGACATCCAGCGCAAGGTCGGTACCACCACCATCATGGTGACCCACGACCAGAGCGAGGCCATGTCCATCAGTGATCGCGTGGTGGTGATGGAGGCCGGGCATATCACCCAGGTGGGCCGTCCGATCAATGTGTATGAACATCCGGCCAATCGCTTCATCTCCACCTTCGTGGGCAAGGCCAACCTGCTGGAAGGCCAGGTAGTGGGCGCTGCCGGCGAGCGCGCTGACATCGCCGTGGGCGGCATGATGCTCAGCCTGGAGAGCAACGACAGTGGCCTGCGCGGCGGCGGTCGCGTGGTGCTGGGCCTGCGTCCGGAAAAGATCCGCTGTACCGAGCCCGGCCAGGGCCGCTGCAATGGCGAGGTGGTACGCCGCTTCTTCCTGGGCAGCCAGTGGATGTACGAGGTGCAGACGCCGCTGGGACTGTTGTCCGTGCTGGCCCCCAACGATGGCGCGGAGGCGCTGGAGCAGGGTGCGACGCTGGGCCTGGTCTGGAGTGACTTCAACCTGCGCCTGGTCTCCACCGCCCGTAGCGACGAACGGGTGCCGGCATGAGTGCGGCCGGTACCTCGCCGGCGGTGGCACCCGTCGTGACGGCACCGCAAGGCGGCAAGGCCCCCGGCCAGCGCAGCCTGCCCTGGCTGATGTCGGCCCCGGCCATCCTGCTGTGCACGGTGATGCTGCTGATCCCGCTGCTGCTGACCTTCGTGCTGTCCTTCAATGCCTATGACGCCGAGACCGGTCCCAAGGCCGGGACGTTCACGCTGGAGCATTACCAAGCGGTGCTCACCGATCCCTACTACTACGCCATCTTCTGGCGCACGCTGTGGATCTCGGGCCTGGTCACGCTGATCTGCATCGTGCTGGGCGCGCCGGAAGCCTACATCCTCAATCGCATGCGCAAGCCCTGGCGTTCCGTCATGCTGCTGGTGGTGCTGGCACCGCTGATGATTTCGGTGGTGGTGCGGGCCTTCGGCTGGAGCATGCTGCTGGGGCCGGAAGGCCTGATCAACAGCCTGCTGATGGCGCTGGGTTTCAATCGCGTCAAGCTGCTCTATACCGAGACGGCCATCGTCATCGCCCTGGTGCATGTGATGCTGCCCTTCATGGTGATTCCGGTATGGACCTCGCTGCAAAAGCTCGATGGTGGTGTGGCCAATGCCGCGCTGTCGCTGGGCGCCTCGCCCATGACCGTGCTGCGCCGTATCGTGCTGCCGCAGATCATGCCGGGCATCCTCTCGGGCAGCCTGATCGTCTTCGGCCTGTCGGCCAGCTCCTTTGCCATTCCGGGTCTCTTGGGCGGACGTCGCCTGAAGATGATGGCCACCATCATCTACGACGAATACCTGCACGAACTGAACTGGCCCCTGGGCGCGGCCATCGCACTGCTGCTGCTGGTGGCCAACCTGGTCATCATGCTGGGCTGGAATCGCATGATCGAACGTCGCTACAAGAAAGCGCTGGGCTGAACCATGAACAAGAACGGACCGATTGCATTGCTGTTCAATGCGCTGGTGATCCTCTTCACGCTGGCGCCGATCCTGGTGGTGTGCGTGATCGCCTTCACCCCGGAAAACACCCTCACCATGAACGGGCCGGAATTCTCGCTGCGCTGGTTCAAGGCGGTATTCGAATTCCCCGATTTCGTCAGCTCCTTCTGGAACAGCCTGTGGCTGGCGCTGGCGGCGGCCACCATCTCCACCGTGCTGGCCATTCCGGCAGCCATGGCGCTGGTGCGCTATCCGCATCGCTGGTCGGGCGCCTTGCAGGGCCTGTTCCTGTCGCCGCTGATCATTCCCCACCTGGTGCTGGGCGTGGCCTTGCTGCGCCTGTTCTCGGTGGTGGGCGGCGCCGGCAGTTTCGGCTGGCTGGTGCTGGCGCACTCGCTGGTGGTGACGCCCTACACCATGCGCCTGATCATGGCCGCGCTGATCGGTTTCGACCGCAGTGCCGAACAGGCTGCGCTGTCGCTGGGGGCAAGCCGCTCCACGGTGTTCCTGCGCATCACGTTGCCGATGATCCTGCCGGGCATCACCGGTGGCTGGCTGCTGGCCTTCATCAACAGCTTCGATGAAGTCACCATGTCCATCTTCGTGACCTCGCCTTCGACGGTGACGCTGCCAGTGCGCATGTACATGTACGCCACCGAATCCATCGATCCGATGATGGCGGCGGTGTCGGCCCTGATGGTGGCCATCACGGCGGTGGCGATGATCATCTTGGATCGTGTCTACGGCCTGGACCGCGTACTGGTGGGGCGCACATGAGCGATTTCGCTTCTCCCCGGGGTGCCCAGCTGGTACGGCTGGCCGAGCAGGATCGCGCCACTGTCAGCTTCACCCTCGATGGTCGCGCCGTCACCGCGCTGGAAGGCGATACCGTGCTGACCGCCGTGCTGACCTGCGCCGGCAGCCTGCGCCGCAATGAATTCAGCGGCCAGCCTCGCGCCGGCTTCTGCATGATGGGCGCCTGCCAGGATTGCTGGATCGCCACCGACAGCGGTGAACGCCTGCGTGCCTGCTCCACCTTCATCCGCGCCGGCATGCAATTGCGCAGCGGCCAGGGGGAGGGCGCATGAGCCGACTTCCTCCCGTGATCGTCGGCGCCGGACCGGCCGGCGTGCGTGCGGCGCAGACACTGCTGGCCCATGGCCTGCGGCCGGTGCTGATCGACGAGGCGGCCCAGGCGGGCGGCCAGATCTATCGTCAGCCGCCCAGCGGGTTCCGGCGCAGCCGCAAGACGCTCTATGGTTTCGAGGCCGGGCGCGCGCAGTCGGTGCATGCCGCCTTCCATGCCTTGCGCGAGGCCATCGATTATCGTCCGCAGACCCTGGTGTGGAATGCCCAGCCCGGCCTGCTCGACCTGATGGATGGCCAGGCCCAGTCCGCGGCCACCCTGGCCTGGGAAGACATCATCGTCGCCACCGGCGCCACCGACCGCGTCCTGCCCTTCCCGGGCTGGACCACGCCGGGCGTCTATACGCTGGGTGGCGCGCAGGTTGCGCTCAAGTTCCAGGGATGCGCCATCGGTCGCTCGGTGGTGTTGGCCGGCAATGGTCCGCTGCTGTATCTGGTGGCCTATCAATATGCCAAGGCCGGTGCCCATGTGGCCGCCGTGCTCGACAGCAGCAGCCTGGCCGACCGCATCGCGGCGCTGCCGGCCATGTTGGGCCAGCCGGCCTTGCTGGCCAAGGGCATCTATTATCTGGCCTGGCTGAGGCTGCATGGCGTGTCCGTTCACACCCATGCCGAAGTGCTGCGGGTGGAGGGCGAGTCGCGCGTGCAGAGCGTGGTCTGGCGTCGTCACCAGCCTGCCCGCGCCGGCACCAGGGCAGGTGCCGAGCGGCGCATCGATTGTGATGCCGTCGGCTTCGGTTATGCCCTGCGCTCCGAAACGCAACTGGCCGACCTGCTGGGTTGCCGCTTCCGTTTCGACCCGCTGCAGCGGGCGCATCTGCCGGTGCGCGATCGCACTACCCGCAGCAGCGTGCCGGGCGTATATCTGGCCGGAGACGGCGCCGGCATCATGGGTGCGGACGCTGCCGAACTGGCCGGTGAGCGTGCCGCGCTGGCGCTGTTGCAGGATCGCGGCATTACCGTCGATGGCGCCCGGGTGGCGCAGATCGAGGCCACGCTCGCGCAGATCGGCGCCTTCCGCCTCGGTCTGGAGCGGGCCTTTCCCTTTCCGGAGTACTGGGCAGCCAACGCCCCCGATGATCTGGTGATCTGCCGCTGCGAAAACATCCGCGCCGGAGAGTTGCGCGCAGCCGTACGAGAAAAAGGCGCAGCTGAAATGAATCGCCTGAAGGCCCTGACCCGCGTGGGCATGGGGCGCTGTCAGGGACGCATGTGCGGTGCCGCAGCAGCGGAGATCCTGGCCCATGCGGCTGCGATACCGGTGGCCGAGGTCGGTCGCCTGCGCGGTCAGGCGCCGATCAAGCCCATTCCCATGGGCATGCATGTGCCGACGACTGCGTTGCCGTCAGCGCAGGTCATTGCCCTGCATGCCGGGGAGGATGCATCGTGAACACCGTTTCCACTGAAGTGCTCATCATCGGCGGCGGCATCGTCGGCGCATCGGCTGCGCTGGTGCTGGCCAAGGCCGGCCGTCGCGTGACGGTGCTGGAGCGCGATCTCTGTGGTTCGCGTTCCAGTGGCGTGAACTACGGCGGCGTGCGTCGCCAGGGTCGGCCCGAGGTGCAGCTGCCGCTGTCGCAGCGTGCGCACCAGATCTGGGGCGAGCTGGAGTCGCTCATCGGCACCACCGGCGAATATGAACGCAGTGGCCACTTCAAGCTGGCCCGTAGCGCAGCCGACATGCAGGCCCTGGAAGCCTACGCCGAACTGAGCCGGCCTTATGGGCTGGGCATCGAACTGATCAGCGGCGAGCGCCTGCGTGAGCAATGCCCCTGGCTGGGCGGCGCGGCGGTCGGCGGCTCCTTGTGTCCGGAAGACGGCCAGGCCAATCCGCGTCTGGTATCGCCGGCCTTTGCCCGCGCTGCGCAGGCGGCCGGGGCGCGCATCATCGAGGGCTGCGAAGTATTGCAGGTGGGCCATGACGGCCAGAGTTTCGTGGCTGAAGCACGGCATGGCGAAGCGCCTTTGCAGTTGCGCGCCGAGGTCTTGATCAACTGCGCCGGCGCCTGGGCCAACCGGGTGGCGCAAGCCTTCGGTGAGGCCGCGCCCTTGACCAGCGGTCATCCCAGCATGGTGGTGACCGAGCCCATCCCGCATTTCCTGCCCTGGAGCCTGGGCGTGGAAGGGGGATCGATCTACTGCCGCCAGGTGGCCCGTGGCAACGTGGTGCTGGGCGGTGGTCGCGGCTACGTGCTGGATGAACAGCGCGCCCGCGCCTCGCACGATTCCATCCTCGGCCTGCTGCCGCAAGCGGCGGCCTTGCTGCCGGCGCTGCGGCATGTCCACATCATCCGCACCTGGAGCGGAGTGGAAGGCTACCTGCCGGACCACCACCCGGTGATCGGCCCCAGCAGCACGCAGCCGGGCCTGCTGCATGGCTTCGGCTTCTGCGGCGCCGGTTTCCAGATCGGCCCGGCCGCCGGCGAGGCGCTGGCCGAGCTGGTGCTGCATGGCCGCAGCAATATCGACCTGGATGCATTCTCGATTGCCCGTTTTACGCCGAGGCCTGCCGTCTCCACGGTCTCCGTGGTCGGCACCGATGGCACAGATACCTCCGACCTGCTGTCCTCCCACCCTGAAAGGAAGATCTCATGATGTCGCTTTCCCGTCCCGGCGCGCTGGCCGCCGCCCTTGGCATGACCTTGCTGGCCTGTGGGGGTGCCCAGGCACAGACCCGCACGCTCTACATCGGCATGAACGGCGGCAACATGGAAAAGACCTTCACGCAAGCGGTCTTTGGCCCCTTTGAACAGAAGCACAACGTCAAGATCGCTGTGGTGCCGGGTGGTTCCGCCGATATCCTGGCCAAGGCCCAGGCCGCCAAGGACAAGCCGCAGATGCACCTGATGTTTCTCGATGATGGTGTGATGTACCGGGCCGTCGGCATGGGCCTGTGCGAGAAACAGAAGCCCAATGCCAACCTGGCCAACCTGCTGCCGGTGGCGCACATCAAGGACGACATGGCCACCGGCGTGACCATCAGCGTCACTGGCCTGGCCTACAACACCAAGGTCTATGCAGAGAAGGGCTGGGCGCCGCCGACCTCCTGGCTGGATCTGGCCGATCCCAAACTGAAGGGGCGGGTGGTGTTCCAGTCGCTGCCTTCCTCGACCTTCGGCCTGCATGCCTTCCTTGCCTTCAACCAGCTCAAGGGCGGCACCGATGCCAACGTCGATCCCGGCTTCAAGGCCTGGCCATCGACCATCGGCCCCAATGTGCTGGAGTACATCTCCAACTCGGCCAAGATCTCCGAGATGGCGCAGACCGGGGAAGCCGCCTTGTTCCCCTACACCCCGACCCAATCCACCATCCTCAAGAGCAAGGGCGTGCCGGTGGAATATGTGCAGCCCAAGGAAGGCGCCATCGTGCTGATGGTGGCGCAATGCGTGATCGCCAACAACACCGAGCCGCAACTGGCCCAGGAACTGGCGGCCTACCTCCTCTCGCCGCAGGCGCAGGCCCTGGCGCTGGAAAACGGCAACTACAACCCGACCAATACCAAGGTCCAGGTCAGCGGCCCGGCAGCGACCGAACAGGCCCGCATGAATGGCTTCGTGAAGGCGGCGCGGGCAGTGGACTGGGACGAGATCAACAAGAACCGTGCCGTCTGGAATACCCGCTGGAGCCGCACCATCGAACGATGATTCGCCGTGCAGGCGAGGTCGGCGGGTGATCTGTTCCTATGGCGCAGCCGGATCATCTGGCCGATTGCGGCCAATGACAGAACCTCTGGCAGTCTTTGGCGCCACCCTTCGCGGTGGCGCTTTTTTTCTGTGCCGGTACCGCAGCTTATCTGCCGGATGGAACAATCGTTCTCGATTCTGCTGTGGCGTAGATGAGCGTGGCGTACGGGGCGCATTGGCCTTCAAGGCAAAATGCGCGTATAATGAGGGGATCGCTCAAGAAAAGAGCGGAAATCCTGATCTCCACGCGCCTTGCCGCAGTCCGATCCCTGCAATCCGCGTGATCCGCATCTTCATCCGCTTCCCCGAGTAAAGAACCAACGCTATCGGTCTCACCGCAAGCGCGTTCGCCTGTCCTCCGACCTTAACGCTCCCGGCCGCCTGTTTGCGTGGCCAGTCGTCAAAGCCAGAGATTGCAAATCCCCGAGCCCTTCCTCGCTGGAGGTCGCGCGCTCATGCACAAGAAAGAGAAAATGGCAAAAGAAGAACTGATTGAAATGCAAGGACAAGTTTCCGAAGTCCTCCCTGATTCGCGCTTCCGTGTCGCGCTGGACAACGGCCACTCGCTGATCGCCTATACGGCTGGTCGCATGAAAAAGAACTTCATCAAGATTCTGGCCGGTGACAAGGTCACCCTGGAACTGTCGCCCTACGACCTGAACAAGGGCCGCATCATCTTCCGTCACCTGGAGCAGCGCGGCCCCACCGGCCCCCGTCCGGGCTTCCGTCGCCGCTGATCGCCTGGATATGCCACCACGCCATCCGGCGTGACTGGCGAGCACGCGCTCATGGATCGGTTTTGCGAAAGAAAAAGAATATGCATCTTCCGGTCGAACATCTGGAGCAGTACAAGGGTTTCCGCGTGTCGCTGAGATGCAGTGGACGGCATGGCCAGTGGGAAGTGAGTGCGGTGCACATTGTCGACATCAGTGGCCTGGCGCCTGCCTTGTTTCCCCGTCGTCATCTCCCTGGACGTTCCGACAGCGCTGCGCTCGCCATAGTGCGCGGCATGGCCTGGGCCAGGGCGGTCATCGACAATCTTGACCCCGCACTGGATCGCCTGATGCCGTCGTGATGAAGTATTGTGGAGGTGGAGGTGTGATGCGAGGAGGTGGGTAGCGATACTGCGATCTGCCGAGCGCACAAACAAAAACAGCAAGTCGTTTGACTCGCTGTTTTTGCATGGGAATTCCTGGTCGGGGTGAGAGGATTCGAACCTCCGGCCTCTACGTCCCGAACGTAGCGCTCTACCAGGCTAAGCTACACCCCGTCGAGTGAGATCTAATGTTAGTGATTTCGATCTACTGCGAAAGCCGATAATTCTAACAGGGATTTTTTGAATTGGCTATCGGGAAGTGAAATAATCGCGTCTGCCGCGCGTCGGGCGGCGATCTCTGCCTGTTCACGCGTATAGGCCAGGGCGCCCGAATGGGTGATGGCCGAGAGCACTTCGTCGAAGTGCTGTTCGTCACCGTTCTCGATGCAGGTACGGACCAGGTCGCGCTGCTGCGGCGTGCCGTGCTGCATGAGCCAGATCAGCGGCAGGGTGGGCTTGCCTTCGCGCAGGTCGTCGCCGACGTTCTTGCCGATCTCGGCGCTGTTGCCCGAATAATCCAGCACGTCGTCGATCAGCTGGAAGGCGGTGCCGATGGAGCGGCCATATTCGCCCGCAGCTTCGATTCCGGCTTCGTCGGCACCTGCGATCAGGGCGCCGATCTGGCTGGCAGCCTCGAACAGCTTGGCCGTCTTGGAGCGGATCACCTGCAGGTAGCCGTTTTCGTCCACGTCGGGATTGTGCATGTTGAGCAACTGCAGGACTTCGCCCTCGGCGATGACGTTGGTGGCGTCGGCCACGATCTCCATCACGCGCGGATTGCCCACCGCCACCATCATCTGGAAGGCGCGCGAGTAGAGGAAGTCACCCACCAGCACCGAGGCGGCATTGCCGAACATGGCGTTGGCGGTCTGCTTGCCGCGGCGCAACGAGGATTCGTCGACGACGTCGTCATGCAGCAGGGTCGCGGTGTGGATGAACTCGATCACCGCGGCCAGCGTGTGGTGATGCTCGCCCTTGTAGCCGAAGGCATTGGCGATGAGCACCACCAGCACCGGGCGCAGGCGCTTGCCGCCGGCGCTGATGATGTATTCGGCGACCTGGTTGACCAGCGGCACCTCCGAATACAGCTGCCGACGGATGACTGCATTGACCGCCTCCATGTCGGAGAGGATCGGTTGCATGATGGTTTGTTGCGAAGCGTTTTGTACGGCGGCAGACAAGGCGGAACCTGTGGAAAATGGTTATTCCCGGGATTATACGACGACAAGGCGGGCGCACGCCAAAGACCATGTTCGCCCGCGCGGCAGATGCGCATTGTCCGCAGGGAAACACCGGCGCTTGTGGTCCTCTCTCTGGGGGAAGGGTTGTGGTCATTGTCCTGACGGAAACTCTGTTGTTCATCAGCCCGCCAAAGTGTCAAGTCTTTTGACCCTGCAGCTAAGTGCATGTATAATTTGGGGTTTTCCTGTTTCGCCAAGGGGTTTTGTGTCCCGGGCGCGTCAGGGGAAAATCGTTCTTATTCATTCATTCGTGAGGTTTCACATGTACGCGGTCATAAAAACCGGCGGCAAACAATACAAAGTTGCTGCTGGCGAAAAACTCAAAGTAGAACAGATACCGGCTGACATTGGCTCCGAAATCACTTTGGATCAAGTGCTCGCAGTGGGCGCAGGCGAAACCGTGAAGTTCGGTGCGCCGCTGGTCGCAGGTGCTACGGTGCTGGCTACTGTGGTAGCACAAGGTCGCCATGACAAGGTCCGCATCTTCAAGATGCGTCGTCGCAAGCACTACCAAAAGCGTCAAGGCCATCGTCAGAACTACACCGAACTGCAAATCGTCTCGATCAACGCCTAAGCGTTGAACTGGTCGAACTGCTCATCCAAAGTCATCAAGGAGTTTTAAATGGCACACAAAAAAGGCGGCGGCACTACGCGCAACGGCCGTGACTCAGAATCGAAACGCCTGGGCGTCAAGGTTTACGGCGGCCAAGTGATCAACGCTGGCGGCATCATCGTCCGTCAACGCGGCACCCGCGTCCACGCTGGCGAAAACGTCGGCGTCGGCAAGGACCACACCCTGTTCGCCCTGAAGGACGGCAAGGTCAAGTTCGTTGTCAAGGGCCTGCAACAGCGTCAATACGCAACCGTCGTTACGGCGTAAGCGTTCCTGTCATCCGGGTTCGCCCGGAAACCAGGCATAAAAAAGGCTCTGCCGATGGTGGAGCCTTTTTGGTTTTTTGAAGAGCCGTCAACAAAGCGCCGAGCCTTGTCTCCTCTCGGGGATGCCGGGGTTGGTCAGGCTGAAGATCCACCCGTTGCTGTGGCAAGGGTGCATCGACGCATCGACGTTTTGTTAGCGGCTCCCACGAGGCGTCAATATCATGAAATTCATCGACGAAGCACGCATTGAAGTCGTGGCGGGGGATGGCGGCAACGGTGTCGCCAGCTTCTGCCGCGAGAAATTCCGCCCCTTCGGCGGTCCCGACGGCGGCGACGGCGGCAAGGGCGGCACCATCTGGGCCGTGGCTGATCGCAACGTCAATACCCTGATCGACTACCGCTACGCCAAGCTGCATCGCGCTGGTCGTGGCGAAAATGGTCGCGGTTCCGATTGCTACGGCAAGGGCGCCGACGACGTCTATCTGCGCATGCCGGTAGGCACCCTGATCGTGGACATCAACACCGGCGAGCACATCGCCGACCTGACCTTCCACGGCCAGACCGTGATGCTGGCCAAGGGTGGCGAGGGCGGCTGGGGCAACATCCACTTCAAGACTTCCACCAACCGCGCTCCGCGTCAAAAGACCGAGGGCAAGGAAGGCGAACGCCGCGAACTGCGCCTGGAGCTGAAGGTGCTGGCCGACGTCGGTCTGCTGGGCATGCCCAATGCAGGCAAGTCGACCTTCATCACGGCCGTCTCCAACGCCCGTCCGAAGATCGCCGACTATCCTTTCACGACGCTGCATCCCAACCTGGGTGTGGTGCGCGTGAGCCACGAAAAGAGCTTCGTCATCGCCGACATCCCTGGCCTGATCGAGGGTGCGGCTGACGGTGCTGGCCTGGGGGTGCAGTTCCTGCGCCACCTGCAGCGCACCGGTCTGCTGCTGCACATCGTCGATCTGGCGCCCTTCAACGAGGAAGTCGATCCGGTCAAGGAAGCCAAGGCCATCGTCAAGGAACTGAAGAAGTACGACCAGTCCTTGTTCGACAAGCCGCGCTGGCTGGTCCTGAACAAGCTGGACGTGGTGCCCGAGGCCGAGCGCGCCAAGCGCGTGAAGGATTTCGTCAAGCGCTTCGGCTGGAAGGGCCCCGTGTTCGAGATCTCGGCCCTGAACCGTGACGGTTGCGAAGACCTGATCAACGAGATCTACAGTTACCTCGAAACCAAGCGCGCCGAGGAGCACCGCTCCGAAGAGACGCAGATGACCGAGGAAGCACGCGCCATCTCCAGCATCGATCCGGACGATCCGCGCTTCAAGGTCCTGGACTGATTCCGTCGCTGCGTGGCCTCTAGCGGGGCTGCGCAGCGGGGGCGGTTCGGGCTATCATCTCTGCCTGTCGGAATTTCCGACTCCCCCCAGAAGAATCAGAATCCGGAACACTATGCAATCGGTCATTCAAAGCGCCAAGCGGCTCATCATCAAGGTCGGTTCCTCGCTGGTCACCAATGATGGCAAGGGCCTTGACGCCAACGCCATCGCCCGCTGGGCCGAGCAGATCGCGCAATTGCGCGCACTCGGCAAGGAAGTGGTGCTGGTCAGCTCCGGTGCGGTCGCCGAGGGCATGCAGCGCCTGGGCTTCGACAAGCGTCCCACCGGCATCCATCATCTGCAGGCCTGCGCCGCAGTGGGCCAGATGGGCCTGGCGCAGATCTACGAAACCAGCTTCCGCAAGCACGACCTGCACACCGCACAGGTGTTGCTGACCCATGCTGACCTGGCGGATCGCGAGCGCTATCTCAATGCCCGTTCCACCCTGTTTGCCTTGCTGCAACTGGGCGTGGTGCCGGTCATCAATGAAAACGACACGGTGGTCACCGATGAAATCAAGTTCGGTGACAACGATACCCTGGGCGCCCTGGTCGCCAACCTGATCGAAGCCGATGCGCTGGTCATCCTCACCGACCAGCCCGGTCTCTTTACCGCCGATCCCCGCAAGGACCCCAAGGCCACGCTCATTGCCGAGGCACGTGCTGGCGACCCGTCGCTGGAGCTGATCGCCGGCGGCACCGGGACCGGCATCGGTCGCGGCGGCATGCTGACCAAGATCCTGGCGGCCAAGCGCGCGGCCACCTCCGGCGCGCATACGGTCATCGCCTGGGGCCGTGAAGACCAGGTCCTGACCCGTCTGGCAGCCGGTGAAGCCATCGGTACCCAGCTCAACGCCGAGACTGCACAACTGACGGCGCGCAAGCAGTGGATGGCCGATCACCTCAAGACCGCCGGGCGCGTGGTATTGGATGCCGGCGCAGTGCAGAAGCTGAGCCTGGAAGGCAAGTCGCTGCTGCCCATCGGCGTGGTGGAAGTGGCCGGGGAATTCGGCCGCGGTGATGTCATCACCTGCGTTGATGAAGCCGGACGCGCCATTGCGCGTGGCATGAGCAACTACAACAGCTCGGACGCGCGTCGCATCATTCGTCATCCGTCTTCCGAAATCCAGGCCATCCTGGGCTTCGTGGAAGAGCCTGAACTGGTGCACCGGGATAACCTGGTCCTGCTCTGAGGGGCGGATTGCTTGGTGGGCAGGATATAAACGATATAAATCCTGTAAAAGATATGAAAAAACGCGGCTTGGCCGCGTTTTTTCTTTGTTGCTGCTGCTTGTGCCGTCGCAATCAACGACGCACCGGGTCAATACGGGTCTGGGTCTTGAGACGATTGACGATGCTCTTGAGGTTTTCGTTGTCGGCGATCATCTTGCCGTCGCAGAAATAATCCCGGAACAGGGCGCCATCGATACGATTGGCGCCGATATCACGGATCGGCTGCCATTTGTCGCGACGCGAGCGCGACCATTTGCCGTCGGGGTGGCCGAAGGCATAGGTCTTCTTCTCCCAGGTTTCGCAGCGCATGCCTTCGTACATCACGTTCACGGCACCGCCTTCGGTCTTGGTCAGCACCGTATAGCGCACCACCTTGTCAGTGCCGATGGAGACCGAGTTGAGGTCCACATACGCCTTCATGGTGGCGTTCGGGCTGAGGTAGAACTCGGCCAGGTTCTGCTGTTGCGGTGTGGGCGGCAGCTGTACGGCGATCTCCTGCCAGGGCTTTTCCTCGTCGTCGAATTCCTCGTCGAAGCTCTGTGCCAGGGCGCCGGCGCAGACGGCCAGCAGCGAGCAGGCCAGTACCGCCTGGCGCAGGCCACGCAGGGTGATCGGAGGGCGTTGTGGTGCGTTCTGCAGGGAAGAGGGCATGGGGCTCACTTGGATTCGGGCGTGGAGGCGCCGTTGAGGGGCTGGGCCTGCGTGGCCGGGCCGATTTTCTTGTGGGGAGGCAGGGGACGGCCGGGCGGCTCGCCACGTCGCACGGCATGGCCGGCGCGATTCAGGAAGCGCGACAATTCCTGCAGCGCCTGCTGATAGACCTCGCGCTTGAACTCGATGACCACGTCCAGCGGCACCCAGTAGTCATGCCAGCGCCAGGCATCGAATTCGGGATGCGAGGTGCCGCGCAGGTTGACGTCGCAATCGCGCCCGACCATACGCAGCAGGAACCAGATCTGCTTCTGGCCGCGATAATGGCCGCGCACTTCGCGCTTGATGAAATGGTCGGGGACTTCGTAGCGCAGCCAGTCACGGGTGCGACCGATGATCTTGACGTGCTCGGCCCGCAGGCCGATTTCCTCTTCCAGTTCCCTAAACATCGCCTGTTCGGGGGTCTCGCCGTGCTTGATGCCGCCTTGCGGGAATTGCCAGGAGTGCTCGCGTACGCGCTTGCCCCACCACACCTCGTTATTGGCGTTGAGCAGGATGATGCCGACGTTCGGGCGGAAGCCTTCTCGATCCAGCATGGTGATCCTCAAACTTTCTGCGGCTGGAAGTGCCTTTCGGGCAGGCTCATGCGACTGCGGGCGCACCGATGGAAATCGGTGCGCCAGGCGGGTCAGGAGCAATCACATCGATGCACGGATGTCATTGAAACTAGGAGCAAATCTGCAAAGAAAGGGCGCATCAGCCAGCTAATCCTTTAAAATTAGAACGATTATAACCCTCCTCTTTTTAAAAAGAACCGACCGTCATGCGCGCCTCACGTTTTTTTATTTCCACCCTGAAAGAAGCCCCTTCCGACGCTGAAATCGTCAGCCACAAGCTGATGATGCGGGCCGGGATGATCAAGCGTCTGGGTGCCGGCATCTATACCTACATGCCGATGGGGTTGCGCGTGATCCGCAAGGTCGAAGCCATCGTGCGCGAGGAAATGAACCGTGCCGGCGCCGTCGAGCTGTTGATGCCGGTGGTGCAGCCGGCCGAGCTGTGGCAGGAGACCGGGCGCTGGAACAAGATGGGCGCCGAGCTCATGCGCGTGAAGGATCGCCATGGTCGCGACTTCGCCATCCAGCCGACCTCCGAGGAAGTGGTCACCGACGTGGCGCGCTCCGAGCTGCGCAGCTACAAGCAGCTGCCGGTGAACTTCTATCACATCCAGACCAAGTTCCGCGACGAGCGTCGCCCGCGCTTCGGTCTGATGCGCGGGCGCGAATTCACGATGAAGGATGCCTATTCCTTCGACCGCGACATCGACGGCCTGAAGAAGTCCTACCAGGCCATGTATGACGCCTACGTGCGCATCTTCACCCGTTTCGGACTGCAGTTCCGCGCGGTGGCGGCCGACAACGGTGCCATCGGCGGTTCCGGCTCGCATGAGTTCCACGTGATCGCCGCCACCGGCGAAGACGCACTGGTCTATTGCCCCACCTCCGACTACGCCGCCAACATGGAAGCGGCCGAAGCCCTGCCGGTGGACAGCGCCCGTGGCGCCGCTACCCAGGCGCTGGAAAAGACCGCCACGCCAGGCAAGTCCAAGTGCGAGGCGGTGGCCGAGTTGCTGGGCCTGCCGCTGGCGCGCACCGTCAAGTCCATCGTCCTGGCCGTGGACAACGATGATCCGGCCAAGAAGGAAATCTGGCTGCTGCTGCTGCGTGGCGACCACGAGCTCAACGAAGTGAAGGCCAGCAAAATCCCCGGTCTGGCCACCTATCGTTTCGCCAACGAAGCCGAGATCGTCGAATGGTTCGGCACGCCCCCGGGCTACCTGGGCCCGATCGGTACCAAGAAGCCGGTCAAGGTTGTGGCCGACCGTACCGTCGCCAACATGGCCGACTTCGTCTGCGGCGCCAACGAGGCTGATTTCCACTACACCGGCGCCAACTGGGGCCGTGACTTGCCCGAACCGGTGGTGGCCGATATCCGCAACGTGGTCGAAGGCGACGCCTCGCCGGATGGCCAGGGTGTGCTGGCGATCCAGCGCGGCATCGAAGTGGGCCACGTGTTCCAGCTCGGCACCACCTATTCCGAGGCGATGAAGGCGACCTATCTGGATGAGGCCGGCAAGCCGCAACCGCTGGTGATGGGTTGCTACGGCATCGGCGTGACCCGCATCCTGGGCGCGGCCATCGAACAGAATTTCGACGAGCGTGGCATCATCTGGCCGACTTCGATTGCACCGTTCGAGGTCGTGCTCTGCCCGATGGGTTATGACCGCAGCGAAGCCGTCAAGACCGAGATCGACAAGCTGTATGCGCAATTGACCGAGGCAGGCGTGGATGTGGTGCTGGATGACCGTGGCGAACGCCCCGGCGCGATGTTCGCCGACTGGGAACTGATCGGCGTGCCACATCGTATCGTCGTCGGTGATCGTGGCCTCAAGGATGGCAACATCGAATACCAGGGCCGTCGCGACAGCGAAGCCACCCAGGTCCCGCTGGCTGAGGCGCTGGCCTTCATCCAGGGCAAGCTGGCAGCTTGAGCCACCCTGGTGCTGCGGTGACGCAGCAATGAAAAAGGCGGACGCCACGGCGTCCGCCTTTGTTTTGGTCGCAGCTGGAGCAGCTACGCCGTCTTACTTCGCCGGAACGATGGTCACCGTTTCGCGTAGGATCCCGCCGTCGGCAACGCTGCCTTCGGTACGCCCCTGGCCATTGACGCGCTTTTCGCAATCGATGCGATCGGACTGCGGCAGGCCTTCGCAGCGGCGCAGCGCGTTTTCCTTCAGCTGGGTCGCGCCCGGATCAGTCAGCGTGCCGCGCGCGGCCGCCTGTTGCGCGGCGCCTGCTTCACGCAGGCAGGTCGCACGGTCTTCGGTGGAGCTACCGTTCTTGCAGGCAGCGATCTGTTGCTGGTACTCCGTATTGCCCGCCTTGCCGGCAGCCAATACATGCGAGGCACCGCCCAGGGCGGCCAGGCCGATCACGAGCGCGCTGGCCGAGCGCAGGACCTGGTGACGCAGGCTGTGGGTGTGGTTTGGCATGGTCATTTCCTTTCTCTTGGTAATGAGCTTCCAAGCTCATCAGTGGATGGCATATTGATAGACCCGGCGTTGCTTGTTCAGTTCTGCGGGATGGGAGGTGAGAGTGAGCAAGAGGTCAGCAAGAGGTCAGCAAGAGGTCCTTGCCACGCGCACCAGTGCAGAACATGCATCCTATGGGATCGCTACGGCGACTGCCATCAGAAAAGCCCGCCTACGGGCGTCGGAAAAGCGGAAGCGTTGAGGTTGTCCGAAGAGGATCGCTGTCTGTCAAGCCTGCCTGCGACCGCGCTGCGTGGAAGCGGCCCCGTCGGAAACACCCAGAAACAAAAACGCCCGCATGGTTTCTGCGGGCGTTTTTGTTTGCAAGTCGCTTGCAAACCGCGGGCGTCGATCAGCTCAGGTGAGCCGAGATCAGCTTGGTCATTTCGAACATCGTGACTTGCTTCTTGCCACCGAAGATCGCCTTGAGCTTGTCATCAGCATCGATATTGCGCTTGTTCTCGGCGTTCTGCAGCTTGTTCTTCTTGATGTATTCCCACACCTTCTTGGTCACTTCGGTGCGTGGCAGCGGCTTGGCGCCGACCACTTCGCCCAGTGCTGCCGACGGCGTCAACGGCTTCATGAAGGCGGCGTTGGGAGTGCGCTTTGCTGCGGGCTTCTTGGCGGCGGGCTTGGCAGCCGGTTTTGCTGCGGCTTTCTTGGGGGCTGCCTTGGGTGCGGCTTTCGGAGCTGCCTTGGCTGCCGGCTTGGCGGCGGGTTTGGCCGCTGCCTTTGGCGCAGCCTTCGGTGCTGCGGCTTTCGCGGCAGGCTTAGCTGCCGGTTTTGCTGCCGGCTTGGCGGCGGGTTTTGCTGCTGGCTTCTTTACTGCGGCTGCTGCTTTTTTTGCTGTGGCCATCTGAAAGACTCCTCACAAGAATGAGATGAATGCGTCAATTTACGCACCGCTAATAGTGGTGCTCTTTGCACGGCCATGCAAGTATTTTTTGGCAGATTTCCGGATGAAATAACCAGGAAACAACGAGCCGCTCCGACCCGGCGTCAAGCCGCGCCGGTAAAGGGATCGCGGCGGATGCCGGCAGGTCGTGGAAGGACCCCTCGCGTGCGGTTTGCGAGGCTGCCCGGAAGATGAAAAAAGGACATGACCGCAGCCGCGCGCGAGGGCATCTGCCAGTGATCCGGAGAGGGGAGGAAATGCGGGGGAGGAATACAGCGGGGAGGGGGCAGGGCAGCGGGAAAAGGCAGCAGGAAGATCGTGCGGAAAATGCCTGGTGCCAGCCGCAAAGCCAGCACCAGCAAGGGATTCCGGTGATCAGGTCAGCGCATGCCGCCGGGCAGCATGCCCTTCATGCCGCGCATCATCTTCATCATGCCGCCACCCTTGAGCTTTTTCATCATCGATTGCATCTGCTCGAACTGCGACAGCATGCGATTGACTTCCTGCACCTGTACGCCGGCGCCGGCGGCGATGCGGCGCTTGCGGGTAGCCTTGATCAGCTCCGGCTTGGCGCGCTCCTGCGGGGTCATGGAATTGATGATGCCTTCCATGCGGCGCACCTGTTTCTCGGCCTGGTCCATGTTGGCGTTGCCGGCTGCGGCCTGCATCTGCGCCGGCAGCTTGTCCAGCAGGCTGGTGAGTCCGCCCATCTTCTTCATCTGCGACAGCTGGGCCTTGAAGTCATTGAGGTCGAACTTGCCGCCGCCCTTGATCTTGTTGGCCAGGCCTTCGGCGGCTGCCATGTCCACGCCCTTGCGGGCTTCCTCGACCAGGGCCAGGATGTCGCCCATGCCCAGGATGCGGTTGGCCATGCGCGAGGGGTCGAAGGCTTCCAGACCGTCCAGCTTTTCAGCCACACCGGCAAACTTGATGGGCTTGCCGGTGATGTGACGCACCGACAATGCAGCACCACCGCGCGAATCACCATCCAGCTTGGTGAGCACCACGCCGGTCAGCGGCAGGGCGTCGCTGAAGGCCTTGGCGGTGTTGATGGCGTCCTGGCCCAACATGGCGTCGACCACGAACAGGGTCTCGATGGGCTTGATGGCGGCGTGCACGGCGCGGATTTCGTCCATCATGGCCTGGTCGATACCCAGACGGCCGGCAGTGTCGACGATCAGCACTTCGTGGTGATGCTTCTTGGCGTAGTCCAGCGCCGCCAGGGCGATATCGACCGGCTTGTCGGTCGCCTGGCTGGGGAAGAAGTCGGCACCGGCCTGGCCGGTCACCGTCTGCAGCTGGCCGATGGCGGCCGGGCGATAGACGTCGGCCGATACCGTCAGCACCTTCTTCTTGGTGGTTTCGCGCAGGTATTTGGCCAGCTTGCCGACGGTGGTGGTTTTGCCGGCACCCTGCAGGCCTGCCATCAGGATGATCGCCGGCGGCTGGGTGGCGAAGTTCAGTTGCGAGGCTTCCGGGCCCAGATCGGCGCCCATCAGGCTGGCCAGTTCGCGCTGTACCACGCCCACCAGGGCTTGGCCGGGAGTCAGCGAGCCGATGACTTCCTCGCCCAGGGCTTTTTCCTTGACCTTGGCGATGAATTCGCGCACCGCCGGCAGGGCCACGTCGGCCTCCAGCAGGGCCAGGCGCACTTCGCGCAGCATCTCGGCGGTATTGGATTCGGTCAGTCGCGCCTCGCCGCGCATGGTTTTGACGACTTTGGCGAGGCGTTGGGTCAGGTTGTCTAGCATGGTGATATCTGCAAATGAGTGGATGGCCGCGGGCCAGGACTTGAGCGGCAAGGTGGTGCCGCAGGCGACGGGCAATCCTGCATTTTAACCGAAGAGCCCTGCTGCGCCCGCGTCTGCAAGCCGGCCTGCAGGCCCAGATGGGGCTGCTACGTAAAATTAACAGCTTGTACAGGACGTCCTCTTTGTGTATACATGGGCGCTGAATTTCCGAGCGCAAATAATAATCAAGGCCAGCCGCCATGCAGCGGCGGCCAACGCCATCGAGACAGCCGGCGCGGCATCGCCGCCGCCGGCCCGCCGCATCAATAACGATACACACAAGAGGAGAGAGGAAATGCACAAGAAACTGATCGCCCTGGCCCTGCTGGCAAGCGCCGGCTTTGCGACCGCCAGCCATGCCGCAGACGATGTGATCCGACTGGGCAACCTGAAGTTCGCCCATTATGGTGCGGTGTCCTACATCAAGGAGATCGCGCCCAAGTGTGGCATCAAGGTCGATGAAAAGGTCTTTGCCAAGGGCCCCGACGTGATGCAGGGCATCCTGGCCGGCGAGCTCGACGTGGGTACCACTGCCTCGGAAGCTGCCATCTCGGGCCGCGCCAACGGCGCACCGATCTACGTGGTGGCCGGCTTCGCCAAGGGTGGCGCGCGCCTGGTGGCGGGCAAGGACTCGGGCATCAAGTCGGTCAAGGACCTGAAGGGCAAGAAGGTCGGTGTGACCCGCGGTGGCATCCATGAAGTGCTGCTGGATGCCGAGCTGGGCCAGAACGGCCTCACGCCCAAGGATGTGACCATCGTCTACCTGGCCTTCGCCGACCTCAACCAAGCCCTGCTTGGCAAGAACATCGACGCCATGATGCAGAGCGAACCGCAATCCTCGCAGGCCATCAACAAGGGT
Source organism: Herbaspirillum sp. C7C2 (assembly GCF_022627865.1). Lineage (NCBI taxonomy): Bacteria > Pseudomonadati > Pseudomonadota > Betaproteobacteria > Burkholderiales > Oxalobacteraceae > Herbaspirillum > Herbaspirillum sp. C7C2. The sequence goes on along the minus strand of NZ_JABXGI010000006.1, from coordinate 130,213 downwards.
TTCGGCGTGGAAGTGATGAAGCCCTACGACACCCCGATCGGCGAACCCTACCGCACCATGGTGATGACCGAGAAGTTCTACACCGAGAAGCGCCCGCTGGCCGAGAAGTTCATGCGCTGCTTCCTGGAGGCGACCAAGACCTTCATCGACAAGCCTGAAGTGGCCGAGAAGTACGTGCGTGAAGTGATCTTCAAGAACCAGATCACCAAGGAAGACTTCTACGACGCCATCGGCAATTCTCCCTACGCCTACGACATCACTGTCGAGCACATCCAGGTCACCACCGACACCATGGCCAAGTACGGTACCGGCAAGATGGCCAAGCCGCCCGTGGCCAAGGATTGGGTGAAGACCGATCTGCTGGAGCAGGCCAAGAAGAGCATGAACCTCAAGTAAGAAGGGGAATCCTGCATGGCAAAGAACAAGAATGGCAGCTTCCTCCAGGGGTTGCTGGTGCCGCTGGTGGTGATCGCCCTGTGGGAGGGGGCCTCCCGCGCCGGCTGGATCAACCCGCAGATCCTGCCCTCGCCGTGGGCGGTGCTCAAGAAGTGGGGCGAATACGCCTCGCCGCTGAAGCCCTATGACCCCGAGGCCGGCAGCTGGCTGGCCTGGGTGTTCTCGGGTGAACTGGTGATGGACGCCATCGGCAGCCTCTATCGCGTGGTGGCAGGCTTCCTGATCGGCGCCGGCCTGGCCTTGCCGCTGGGCCTGCTGATGGGGTCGAGCCAGCGCATCTATGGCCTCATGAACCTGACGGTCCAGGTGATCCGCCCGATTCCGCCGATTGCCTATATCCCGCTGGCCATCCTGTGGTTCGGGCTGGGTAATCCGCCGGCCTTGTTCCTGATCTCGCTGGGGGCCTTCTTCCCGGTGCTGATGAACACCATCGCCGGGGTGCGCCAGGTCGACAGCATCTACCTGCGTGCCGCCCGCAACCTGGGCGCCAGCCAGTCCACGCTGTTCCTGCGGGTGATGTTGCCGGCAGCGGTGCCCTACATCCTCTCGGGGGTGCGTATCGGTATCGGCACGGCCTTCATCGTGGTGATCGTGGCCGAGATGATCGCGGTCAGCAATGGCCTGGGTTTCCGCATCATGGAAGCGCGTGAGTATTTCTGGTCGGACAAGATCATCGCCGGCATGATCACCATCGGCCTGCTGGGTCTGGCCATCGACCTGGGCATGAGCCGCCTCAACAATTACATGCTGCGCTGGCATCGCGGGCTGGAGAACTGACATGAACCAAGCCAATTCTTCGCCCCGCATCCGCGTGCAGGGCGTGCACAAGATCTTCAAGACCGATGACCGCGAAGTCGTCGCCTTGAAGGATATCAACCTGGACATTCCCGACGGTCAGTTCGTCTGCCTGCTGGGACCGTCCGGCTGCGGCAAGTCCACCTTGCTCAATGCCATCGCCGGCTTCGCCCTGCCGTCCACCGGGGAAATCCTCACTGATGGCAAGGTGGTCAGCGAGCCGGGGCCGGATCGTGGCATGGTGTTCCAGGAATATGCGCTCTTCCCCTGGATGACGGTGGAGCAGAACGTCGCCTTTGGTCTGGAAATCAAGGGAACGCCCAAGGCCGAGATCGTCCAGCGCGTGACCCAGTTGCTGGACAAGCTGGGCCTGATCGACTTCCGCACCCGTTTCCCCAAGGATCTGTCGGGCGGGATGCGCCAGCGGGTGGCGATCGCCCGGGTGCTGGCGCTGGATTCGCCCATCATGCTCATGGATGAGCCCTTCGGTGCCCTGGATGCGTTGACCCGTCGCAACCTGCAGGACGAATTGCTGCGGATCTGGGATGAGTTCAAGAAGACCATCGTCTTCGTCACCCACAGCATCGAGGAAGCGATCTACCTGGCCGACCGCATCGTGGTCATGACCTACCGTCCCGGTACGGTCAAGCGTGACATGCTGGTGAACCTGCCGCGGCTGCGCGATCCGGCCGATCCCGACTTCAATGCCTTGAAGCGTGAACTGGGCCAGTTGGTGATGGAAGAGCAGCAGCGCCATCACAATGCCGAGATGAAGGCCGCGGCCGTCGACTGAGGGCCGAGGTACTCCTCTGGACACGGCAGGCCAGTCCTGCCGTGTCGCATTTGCGGGGACCATCCGCACGGTTTGTCTGACCAGGCGCAACCGGGTCGTCGGCCGAGATAGTGTAAACTTGGGCGATGCAAACTTATTTTTTCATCCTGGCTGCGCTGCTCTACCTGGCATGCGCCTTCATGCCCTCGCAGCGGCGCATGCCGATCTCGCTGGGCATCGTGGTTGGCTGGATGCTGCATGGTGGGGCACTGCTGTCGGACATGTTCGCGCCCGACGCCGTGCGGGTGGGGTTTGCGGTCATGCTTTCTTCCACGCTGTGGATTTCGGTGGCCGCCTACTGGCTGGAAAATCGCAATTTCTCGCTCGACAGCATGCGCGTGCTGGTGCTGCCCGTGGCGGCACTGTCGGTGATCCTGCCCAGCGTCTTCCCCGGCAACCTGGTGGCGCTGGCCGGCAAGTCGGACTGGTTCCTGGCGCATATCGCCATCTCCATCCTGGCCTACAGCACGCTGACCATTGCTGCCTTCCATGCGGTGCTGATGGTATTGCAGGAGTCGCGCCTGCATACCCGTCCCGGGCCGACTGCCCAGGCCAGCTGGTTCGGCCTGGCGCTGGATCGGCTGCCGGCGCTGCTGACCATGGAAAAATTGCTGTTCCGCCTGATTGCCTTCGGTTTCGCGTTGTTGACGCTGACCGTGCTATCGGGCGTCGTCTTTTCCGAGCAGTTGTTCGGGACGCCATTCCGGTGGGACCACAAGACGGTCTTCACCATGCTGTCCTGGCTGCTGTTCGGCCTGCTCCTGGCCGGCCGTCGCTGGCAGGGATGGCGGGGGCGGACTGCGCTCAGCTTCACGCTGGCCGGCTTCGCCATCCTTTTATTGGCTTATGTGGGCAGCCGGTTCGTGCTTGAAGTCGTGCTGCATCGGGTACTGACATGAAATATCTGATCTGGCTGGTCGTGTTGCTGGCCGTGGTGGTGTGGTTCCAGCGCGCCAAGAAATCCATGCTGGCCGGCAATGACGCGGCCGGCGAGGGCGAGGCGGGTGCCGAACCCGGCATGCCGCGCCCCAAGCCCTCGCGTTTCCGGCGTCGCACCGACAGCAATGTCGAGACCATGGTCCAATGCGCCCATTGCGGCATCCATTTCCCCGCCTCGGAAGCCGTGGTGCATGCCTCGGGCGCCTATTACTGCTCGGAAGAGCATCGCCGCCTGGCCTCCTTCTGAGCCATGAGCGTACCCATCACCGAGGCCGATACCTGGAGTACCTGGGATATCGACGACGAGGGCTGGTGCCGACAAGCCCGCCGCGAGCCCTCGCCCAACTGCGATGAGCGGCCGGCTGGCGTGGTGACGGATCTGCTGGTGATCCACAACATCAGCCTGCCGCCCGGCCAGTTCGGTGGCCCTTATATAGCAGACCTGTTCTGCAACCGTCTCGACTTCGATGCCCATCCCTATTTCGACCAGTTGCGGCCGCTGCGGGTCTCGGCGCATTTCCTGATCCGTCGCGACGGCGAGGTCGTGCAGTTCGTCCCCGCTCACCGCCGAGCCTGGCATGCCGGGGTATCGGTCTTCGATGGCCGCGAGCGCTGCAATGACTTTTCCATCGGCATCGAGCTGGAAGGGACCGACTTCGAGCTCTTTGCCGAGGCCCAGTATCCGGTCCTGGCGAAGCTGTCCCAGGCCCTGGCCACCCGCTATGGCCTCACCTCTGTCGCCGGTCACGAACACATCGCGCCGGTGCGCAAGACTGATCCTGGTCCCTGTTTCGACTGGGACCGCTATCGGGAGGAAATGATGAAAATCATTAACGGGGCGCAATTGCGCTTCCCTCTTGGGCTACACAAAAGTCAAGCTTCCACGGACGAAAAATTCTAGAAATAGCGGTTGCATCATCAAAGTGGCGCCACTAGAATTAGTCCCAATCGATGTTTTGATACTAGATGTAGTGTTCTGGTGAACTTATTTTTGTACAAGGGTCTTCATCCACAGATGGCCCGTTTCGGCAGTGCTTCAGAAGGTGAAAGACCCACGAGGCAGTAACCAAGTACGACAACGCCCGCGGTTCATCCTTCTTTTATTTCCGTCGTTCCACTCATCAGGTTCAAGCAGTTTTTGCGTCAGCATGAATGTCCACGCAAGGGATAGTCATTGTGCGGCGCTTCCGTCGTTTTCCAATCCCTGCAGCCGGGATTGAATTGTTTAGTTATTAGCAACGCAGGCGATCACCCCGCTCGTCTGCTCCATGTATCCAGGAGGCTAAGTGCGCTCAACCCAAGAAATTTCCGTCAAATCGCCTGCCCCGTTTGGCGTGTCCGCCGAGCTGGAAGGCTCCGCTGAAGGCCAGACCGTCGTATCCCAGTCCGCTGGTCTGGGCGAATACCGCATCATCCGCCGCAACGGCGCCGTGGTCGGTTTCGAGCCCTCCAAGATTTCCATCGCCGTGACCAAGGCCTTCCTGGCCGTCAACGGTGGCCAGGGCGCGGCCTCGGCGCGCGTGCGCGAGATGGTCGAGCAACTGACCGCCAACGTGGTGTCGGCGCTGGTGCGTCGCCAGCCCGCCGGCGGCACTTTCCATATCGAAGACATCCAGGACCAGGTCGAACTGGCCCTGATGCGCTCGGGCGAGCATGACGTGGCCCGCGCCTACGTGCTGTACCGTGCCAAGCGCATGGAAGAGCGCGCCCAGCAGGGTGCCGCCAACAAGACCGAAGTGGTCGCCCCGCAACTGCACGTGACCGAAGATGGCCAGAGCCGCCCGCTGGAGATCGCCGAAGTGCGTGCCCTGATCGACGCCGCCTGCGTCGGCCTGGACGGTCATGTCGATGCGGATGCCATCCTCGCCGAGACCGTCAAGAACCTGTACGACGGCGTGCCCGTCGAAGAGCTGTACAAGTCCGCCATCCTGGCTGCCCGCGCGCTGATGGAAAAGGACCCGGCCTACAGCCAGGTGACTTCGCGTCTGCTGATGCATACCATCCGCAAGGAAGTCTTCGGCAAGGAAGTGGCGCAAGCCGATGCACCGGCCGAGTACCTGGAATACTTCCCGCAATACGTCAAGAAGGGTATCGACGCCGAGCTGCTCGACACCAAGCTGGCCCAGTTCGACCTGGCCAAGCTGGCTGCTGCCATCAAGCCCGAGCGCGACCTGCAGTTCGGCTACATCGGCCTGCAGACCCTGTATGACCGCTACTTCCTGCACATCAGCGGTACCCGCATCGAAATGCCGCAGGCCTTCTACATGCGCGTGGCCATGGGCCTGGCGCTCAACGAGATCGATCGCGAAGCCCGCGCCATCGAGTTCTACGACCTGCTGTCGTCCTTCGACTTCATGAGCTCGACCCCGACCCTGTTCAACTCGGGTACCCTGCGCTCGCAGCTGTCCTCGTGCTACCTGACCACCGTGGCCGACGACCTGGACGGCATCTACGAAGCCATCAAGGAAAACGCCCTGCTGGCCAAGTTCGCCGGTGGCCTGGGCAATGACTGGACCCCGGTGCGCGCCCTGGGCGCCCACATCAAGGGCACCAACGGCAAGTCGCAAGGCGTGGTCCCCTTCCTGAAGGTGGTCAACGACACCGCCGTGGCGGTCAACCAGGGCGGCAAGCGCAAGGGTGCAGTCTGCGCCTACCTGGAAACCTGGCACATGGACATCGAGGAATTCCTCGAGCTGCGCAAGAACACCGGCGACGACCGCCGCCGCACCCACGACATGAACACCGCGAACTGGATTCCCGACCTGTTCATGAAGCGCGTGATGGAAAAGGGCGAGTGGACCCTGTTCTCGCCGTCCGACACCCCGGACCTGCACGACAAGTTCGGCCGTGCCTTCGAAGAAGCCTACACCGGCTATGAAGCCAAGGCCGCCCGCGGCGAGCTCAAGCTCTTCAAGAAGGTCCAGGCCAACGACCTGTGGCGCAAGATGCTGTCGATGCTCTTCGAGACCGGCCACCCCTGGATCACCTTCAAGGATCCTTGCAACATCCGTTCGCCCCAGCAACACGTGGGCGTGGTCCACAGCTCCAACCTGTGCACCGAGATCACCCTGAACACCAACGACAGCGAAATCGCGGTCTGCAACCTGGGTTCGGTGAACCTGCCGGCGCACCTGGTCAATGGCGAGCTGGACCATGCCAAGCTGCAAAAGACCATCCGCACTGCCATGCGCATGCTGGACAACGTCATCGACATCAACTACTACGCCGTCAAGAAGGCCCGTGACTCCAACCTGCGTCACCGTCCGGTGGGCATGGGCATCATGGGCTTCCAGGACTGCCTGCACATCAAGCGCGTGCCGTACGCCTCGATGGACGCCGTCGAGTTCGCCGACCGCTCCATGGAAGCCGTCTGCTACTACGCCTACATGGCATCCACCGAACTGGCTGAAGAGCGCGGCCGTTACGCCTCCTACCGCGGTTCGTTGTGGGATCGCGGCATCCTGCCCCAGGACTCTCTGAAGCTGCTGGCGCAAGAGCGCGGCGGCTACCTGGAAACCGACACCACCGAGACCCTGGACTGGGCTGCCCTGCGTGCGCGCATCGCCGAACACGGCATGCGCAACTCCAACTGCGTGGCCATTGCGCCCACGGCGACCATCTCCAACATCATCGGCGTGTCGGCCTGCATCGAGCCGACCTACCAGAACCTGTATGTGAAGTCGAACCTGTCGGGCGAATTCACCGAAATCAACGAGTACCTGGTACGTGACCTGAAGGCCCGTGGCCTGTGGGACGAAGTGATGGTCGCCGACCTCAAGTATTTCGACGGCAGCCTGGCCAAGATCGACCGCATCCCGCAAGACCTGCGCGACATCTACGCCACCGCCTTCGAAGTGGACCCGTCCTGGCTGGTGGAAGCCGCCTCGCGTCGCCAGAAGTGGATCGACCAGGCCCAGTCGCTGAACATCTACATGGCCGGCGCCTCCGGCAAGCGTCTGGACGAGACCTACAAGCTGGCCTGGCTGCGCGGTCTGAAGACCACCTACTACCTGCGCACCATCGGTGCCACCCACACCGAGAAGTCCACTTCCCGCGCGGGTGCATTGAACGCCGTGGCAGTCGACGGCGGCGCCGGCAGCATGGCTTCGGCCGCGGGCAATGCGGTTCCGGCCGCACCCATCGCCTCGGCTGCCACCGCTTCGGCGGCCTACGTGATGCCGACTCCGGGCGCTTCCATCGAAGCCGACGGTCCGGTCTGCACCATGCGTCCGGGCGACGCCGGCTTCGAAGAGTGCGAGGCCTGCCAGTAAGCAACCCGGGTGGGGGCCGGGATGGCCTGCCGATGAGGATGATCAAGGTCGTCCGAGATGCCGGCAGCTACACTGTCCCCCAGCCCCACCCAACCTAGTCGGCGCATCGCGGTGAACTTCACCGGATGCGCCGTTGTCACCTGATAGATACCCGGAACTCCGCCGAGCCAGTGTCACCGGCCGGCAGCTCCCGACACAGTAAAGAGGAACCACAGATGCTTTCTTGGGATGATGAAGCCAAGCCGACCCAGGCGCCGCGCACTCCGAACATGGCGCAGCCGCAGTTGCAACCTGCCTTCGGCAACGTGCAGCAGTCCAATGCTGCGCTGAACCCGGCGCTCATGGCCGGCAAGGCCGACGCGGTCGATACCACCCGTCGCGTCAACGCTGCCGACAAGCGCATCATCAACGGCCACACCGACGTCAACCAGTTGGTCCCCTTCAAGTACAAGTGGGCCTGGGACAAATACCTGGCCGGCTGCGCCAACCACTGGATGCCGCAGGAAATCAACATGCAGCGCGACATCGAGCTGTGGAAGAATCCGAACGGCCTGACCGAGGACGAGCGTCGTCTGGTCAAGCGCAACCTGGGCTTCTTCGTCACTGCCGACTCGCTGGCCGCCAACAACATCGTGCTGGGCACCTATCGCCACATCACTGCACCCGAGTGCCGCCAGTACCTGCTGCGCCAGGCCTTCGAGGAAGCCATCCACACCCACGCCTACCAGTACATCGTCGAGTCGCTGGGCCTGGACGAAGCCGAGATCTTCAATGCCTATCACGAGGTCGCTTCGATCCGCGACAAGGACGAGTTCCTCATCCCCTTCATCGATACGCTGACCGATCCCGAGTTCAAGACCGGCACGATGGAGAATGACCAGAAGCTGCTGAAGTCGCTGATCGTCTTCGCCTGCATCATGGAAGGTCTGTTCTTCTACGTGGGCTTCACGCAGATCCTCGCACTGGGTCGACAGAACAAGATGATGGGCGCGGCCGAACAGTACCAGTACATCCTGCGTGACGAATCGATGCACTGCAACTTCGGCATCGACCTGATCAACACCGTGAAGATGGAGAACCCGCACCTGTGGACTCCTGAATTCCGCGAAGAGATCAAATCGTTGTTTTTACGCGCGGTGGAGTTGGAATATCGTTACGCAGAGGATACAATGCCGCGAGGCGTGCTCGGGTTGAACGCCACCATGTTCAAGGGCTACCTGCGATTCATCGCAAACCGCCGCGCACAGCAAATCGGATTGGACCCGCTGTTCGCACAAGAAGAAAATCCGTTCCCGTGGATGAGCGAGATGATTGATCTGAAGAAGGAGCGCAACTTCTTCGAGACCCGAGTCATCGAATACCAAACCGGGGGCGCGCTGAGTTGGGAATGACGTGCAGTCTCGAAGTACTCTTCCGCGAGACAGGATGCACAACGGTGGTCGGGTAGCTTGCAAGATACCCAGCCGCTGAAACTGAAAGGCATACGCCAAATTAATGAACAGTCAGAGACCGAACCATTCTTCTCTGTTATCGCCGCTTAACCCCATCGTGTCGGGTCAGGCGGCTTTTCCTTTGAAAAACGCCGAAGTTTTTCAGGAACGCGATTCCGACGCTAGCGTTTGAACACGCTGGCGTTTTTTTTGGTGTCGCGCCTGCTCCCGTAGTCGACTTCATCCTGCGCCATTGCGCGGGCACTACCGGAGGGGCGTCGCCAAGATAGCTGAAGCGCTGCATAGGTGAGGGGATGCAGCAGTTCAGCTGGTGCCGAATTCATTAGCGCAAGCGACAGGCTGCTTGTGCCGATGAATAACCCGCCCGCGTCATCGCGATGTCGCTTGCGGGTTGCTTATATCAAGCTTGATTTTTTCCATTCACGTGAAGAAGGAGAAACAAAATGGCAACAGCAGCAAAGAAGCCCGCGGCCAAGAAGCCGGCGGCAAAGAAGGCAGCAGCCGCTAAGGAAACCACCAAGAAGGTCGTCGCGGCTACTGCCAAGAAGACCGTAGCGAAGGCCGCCGCCAAGCCGGCCGCTGCCAAGAAGGCAGCCGCTCCGAAGGCAGCAGCCAAGAAGGTTGCAGCTCCGAAGGCAGCCGCCAAGAAGGTCGCCGCTCCGAAGGCAGCAGCCAAGAAGGTTGCAGCTCCGAAGGCAGCAGCCAAGAAGGTTGCAGCTCCGAAGGCAGCAGCCAAGAAGGCAGCAGCACCGAAGGCAGCCGCCAAGAAGGTTGCAGCACCGAAGGCAGCCGCAAAGAAGGTCGCAGCTCCGAAGGCAGCCGCCAAGAAGGTTGCAGCTCCGAAGGCAGCAGCCAAGAAGGCAGCAGCACCGAAGGCAGCCGCCAAGAAGGCAGCAGCACCGAAGGCAGCAGCCAAGAAGGTTGCAGCTCCGAAGGCAGCAGCCAAGAAGGTTGCAGCTCCGAAGGCAGCCGCCAAGAAGGTCGCAGCTCCGAAGGCAGCAACCAAGAAGGTCGCAGCCCTGAAGGCAGCCGCCAAGAAGGTTGCAGCTCCGAAGGCAGCCGCCAAGAAGGTCGCAGCGCCGAAGGCAGCCGCCAAGAAGGTTGCAGCTCCGAAGGCAGCCGCACCGAAGGCAGCAGCTCCGAAGGCAGCCCCCAAGAAGGCCGCCGCTCCGAAGAAGGCAGCCGTCAAGCCGGCAGCTGCAGCACCGGCCGCCAAGACCGTGCTGAACCCGGCCGCCGCATGGCCGTTCCCGACCGGCGCTGGCCGTCCGTAAGATCGGCGCGCGTCCCGTCTGAGTCCTTCAGACGAAAAGCCGCTGTATGGCATGCCGCCATGCAGCGGTTTTTTTATACCCGCATTGCGGGCCGCAAGGCTCTGGCAATCACGAGGGATGGCACAATATATGAAGGATCGTGCATGCCCGCCTCTGCTCCCACCTCTGCTTCGGTGCATGGCGTGAGGATTGCACCGATGTCGCATGCACTCTAGTATGTGCCCTGCCTCTCACTGATGGAGAACCCTGTGCTGCATAGTATTTTCACGATGATCGTCAATGCCGTTGCCAGCATCCTGGCCGGTGTCATGCTGCTGCGTTTCTGGATGCAGGTCGTGCGCGTGCGTCCGCCGCAATCGGTGGGCCAGTTCGTCTACCAGCTCTCGGACTGGCTGGTACGCCCCCTGCGCCGGGTGCTGCCGGGCGGGACCTATGACTGGGCATCCCTGCTGGGCGCCTTCATCATCGTGCTGCTGTCCATCATCGCCATCCTCGGACTGCAGACCAATTTTGATTTCAAGCTCATCCTGCTCATCGCGCTGGAGCGCTTCTTCGAATGGATCTGCTATGGCTTCATGGCCACGCTGATCATCGAAGCCATCTTCAGTTGGGTCAATCCCTATGCGCCGTTGGCGCCCTTCGTGCGCGCGCTCAACGAACCACTGCTGCGCCCGCTGCGCCGTATCATCCCGCCACTGGGTGGCGTGGACCTGTCGCCGCTGGTGCTGCTGATCCTGCTGCAGATCGCCGTGCGGGTGGTCAGCGGCCTGTTGTTCGGGGCGGTCTGACGATCCTCGTTGATCATCGCTGCGACGAAAAAAGAGCCGGACTTGTCCGGCTCTTCTGTTTTGTAGCGCTGCGCCGGGGCATCGAAGACACGGCGGGCATCATCGTCATTGCCCCGGTCAGCGTTTCTGCCGGTCCGCCCACTGCTGCAGTGCCTGCATCGTGTTTTCCACGTGCTTCTCCGGATTCATGTCGGTGTATTCGTAGAGGATGGCATGGTCGGGTGTGATCACGTAGGACGTGCGGCTGGCATAACCGGTCACCTTCATGAACTGCGCGTCATAGGCCTTCATGATCTTCTTGTCGACATCGGCCGCCACGGCGAATTTGCTGCGGCATTCGCTGACCGAGAACTTGTTGAGGGTCTCGATATCGTCACCGGACACGCCAATCACCGTCGCCCCCAATGTCTTGTAGCGATCCACTGCCTCGGCGAAGAGGTGGGCTTCGATGGTGCAACCCGAGGTGAAGGCCGCCGGGTAGAAATACAGCACCACCGGGCCCTTCTTGAGCGCGGCCGAGAGCGAGAAGGTCGAGACCTGTCCACCCAGCGAGGCCGGCGCCGAAAACTCGGGGGCCTTGTCGCCGGGTTTGAGTGCCGCCAGCGCCAGCGGTGAAGCCAGCGTTGCCGCCAGCAGCGCGCCGCCGGCAATCAGGCTTCGCAGGAAGAGACGTACCTGGCGCGGCGAGGATGAATGGTCTGGCATGATCGATCTCCTGGTCTGTCTTGCGAATGGCCTGTGCAGAGGCGACGTGCGTTCCGGTCTCAACCGAAGCGGTAACCGAAAGCCTTGTGGAAGCGCTCTTCGATCTCGGCACGCGTGGGTGCATGGTTCTGCGGACCTTGCGACGCGATCTTGATCGAACCCATCAGGCTGGCCAGGCGACCGGTGGTTTCCCAGTCATAGCCTTCGGTCAGACCGTACAGCATGCCGGCGCGGAAAGCGTCGCCACAGCCGGTGGGGTCGGCGATGCGGTCAGCCGGTACGCAGGGGATATCGAACTTCTGGCCAGCTACGAAGATTTCCGCGCCCAGTTCGCCGCGGGTGACCACCAGGGCCTTGGTCCGTTCGGCGATCTGCGTCAGCGTCAGCCCGGTACGGGCCGTGAGCAGCTCGGCTTCGTAGTCGTTCACGGCGACATAGGTGGCCAGGTCGATGAAGTTCTTCAGGTCATTGCCGTCGAACATGGGCATGCCCTGGCCCGGATCGAAGATCAGCGGGATGCCGAGTTCGGCCGCCTGCTGTGCGTGCTGCAGCATGCCGTCGCGACCATCCGGCGCCACGATGGCGAACTTGACCGGGCCGGCATCGGCGACCTTGTTCTCATGCGACCAGGTCATCGCGCCCGGGTGGAAGGCGGTGATCTGGTTGCTGTCGGCATCGGTGGTGATGAAGCATTGCGCGGTGAACGAGTCCTCGATCTGGCGCACGCAGCGGGTGGAGATATCCAGTGCCGCGAAGCGTTCCATATAGGGTGCGCTGTCCAGGCCGACGGTAGCCATTACGATGGGCTCGCCACCCAGCAGCTTCAGGTTGTAGGCGATGTTGCCGGCGCAACCGCCGAATTCGCGACGCATGGTCGGAACCAGGAAGGATACGTTGACCTTGTGCAACTGGTCGGCCAGCAGTGCTTCGGCAAAGCGGCCCTCGTATTGCATGATGTTGTCGTAAGCGAGAGAACCGCAGATGAGTGAGCTCATGGAGATGGCCGCCGGGAAAAGTGAATGATGCCGCATTGTAGAAGAAAAGCGGCACGCAGGCAGCACCTCACGGTGCAAGGACAGGCCGGAGACAGGGCCGGATCAGGGATAGAACAGGTAGATGCGATACCCCGACACCAGCGCATCCTTGAGCTCGAAGTTGAGCTTGATCTGGCGCTCGCTGTCAGCGGCCAGGCCGCTGTCAATCAGGCCGGCATCGGCGAGATAGTCGCGTGGACGGAAGACCTTTCGCACCACGGCCTTCTCGTCATCGTTGTTGAGAGTGAGTTCGATGTGCGGCCAGGCCTGGGCGCTGGTGCCGCGATTGCGCATCACGATGGACAGCGCATAGACGTTCTGGTTGGGCGGTACCACCTGCAATTCATTGGATTCCAGCGAGAGCCGGTCGATTTCGGCCGGTAATCCCACCGTGCAATGCAAGGCGACGCACATGCCATTGAGCATGGGGCGCAGCACCGGCACCGAGGCCGCCAGCGAATTGCGCCAGTAATAGAGCGATTGCAGCAGCAGCACCGGCACCATCACGCCGGCCAGCACCATCATCAGCATCTTCATCGCATGGCCGACGCGCGCCTTGCGCTCGGCACGCTTGACGAAACCGGGCTCGTCGGCCGCCTGCTGCTCATCAACGGCAGCGTGATCCTGGTTTTCCAGGCTCTCTTCGCGCTCGATCGGCGCGGACTCGACGTCATGCGTGACATCTGCCGATGCTGGCGGCGTTTCATTGTCGATCCTGAAGACGGCCGCGACCTCGGGCGGTGCCGCCAGGTCTTCAGCCGGGTCGGAGGAGCGACGTAGCAGGGCGCCGGTATCGAGGTCTTCGTCCGCGGCAGGCCCGGTCTGATCCGGCTTGTCGTTGTCCACAGGCTGGGACAGCTTCAGGGGCGCGCCGAGATCGGGGATATAGCCCGGGCTGGCGGGGGAGCGGAACACCTTGGGTTCCGCGATCAGCGGAATGGCGGCCGTGGTCGGGGGCGCCGGAGTTGCCGGTGTCGCTGGGGTCTCCGCCATCGGTGGTGCTGCTTCTGATACGGCAGGTGCCACCGGCAGCCTGACCTCGGGTAGCGGGTCGGGCTGGGTCTGGAAAGAGGGGGAGGCCGAGGGCGGGTTGCGCCTGGCTGTGATGGCGGGCGCTGCTGATGCAGTGGCCGCTGCAGGGAGTGCGCCGGCCTGCGCCTTGCTGCCCGGAATCGGCTGGTAATGACCGTCGGCGATGCTGGGCTCGACCAGGAACTCATTACCGTTGAAGACTTCGCGGCAACTGCCGCAGCGTACCAGTCCGTTACGCAGCTTGAGCTGGTCGCTGGCGACCCTGAAGATGGTCAGGCAGTGCGGACACTGGGTCGCCAACGCCATGGATTACTCCGGCAGGCGGCCTGCCAGCGCCACCCAGCCTTCATGCTCCGCCCATACCGAGAGCGTGATGTAGGGTGCATAGGCGGCGATGACCTCCGTGGCCTGGCGCGCCAGCACGCCCGACAGCACCAGGGACCCGCCGGCACGCACGCGGCCAGCCAGCATGGGCGCCATCAGTTGCAGCGGGCCGGCCAGGATATTGGCGACCACGACGTCGAACTTTTCACCTTCCGGGTAGGCCTGGGCGAAGGGTTCTGGCAGATAGTAGGTCGCGCTGCAGTGATTGCGTTCGGTATTGTGGTGGGCGGCTTCCAGCGCCTGCGGGTCGATGTCCACGCCAATGACCTGGGGAACGCCGATCTTGGCCGCGACCAGCGCGAGGATGCCCGAGCCACAACCGTAGTCCAGCAGGGTGCGGGCACCGGCGGCATTGCTTTCCAGCCATTCCATGCACAGCCGGGTGGTCGGATGGCTGCCAGTGCCGAAGGCCAGACCGGGGTCCAGTTCCAGCACCAGGGCATCGGGATCGGCCGGCGCTTCGTGCCAGCTCGGCACGACCCAGATACGCTGGCCGATGTGGATGGGCTCGAACTGGGATTGCGTCAGGCGCACCCAGTCCTGCTCTTCCACGTTACGCGTCGCAAAGGGCAGGGCGTAGTCCAGGCCGATGGCCTTGGACGCATCGGTTACGATGGCGGCGTGGTCGGCATCCTTGCCGGCCAACGCTACCACGCGGCTGCGGTCCCAGGCGGCTTCCTCCGGCTCCATGCCGGGTTCGCCGAAGAGCGGACGCTCGGCGTCCGTCCCTTCGTCCGCATCTTCCACCGACACCGACAGGGCGCCAGATTCCATCAAGGCGTCGGACAGTGCCTCCGCCTCTTCCCGCGCCACTTCGATGACGATTTCTACCCAAGCCATATGCCTGCCTTTGCTGTTGCGTGATGTTGCGCGTTGTTGCTTGTTGTTGCGATTGGAGCGTGCTTACTTCTTCAGCGACTTTTCCGCATCCGGCGCCGTCGGACGCTCCGACAACTTATGTTCCAGATAATGGATATTGGTTCCGCCTTCGAAGAAACGGGCATCGACCATCAGCTCGCGGTGCAGCGGGATATTGGTCGAAATGCCTTCCACCACCATTTCCGACAGGGCGATCTGCATGCGACGGATGGCCTGTTCGCGGGTGGCGCCGTAGGCGATCACCTTGCCGACCATGGAATCATAGTTGGGCGGCACGAAATAGCCGGAGTAGGCATGCGAATCGACGCGGATGCCAGGACCACCCGGTACGTGCCAGGAAGTGATGCGGCCCGGCGAGGGGATGAACTTGAACGGGTCCTCGGCATTGATGCGGCACTCGATGGCGTGGCCCTTCAGCTCGATGTCGCGCTGGCGGTAACGCAGCTTCTCGCCTGCGGCGATGCGGATCTGCTCCTGCACGATGTCCACGCCGGTGATCATCTCGGTGACCGGGTGCTCGACCTGCACGCGGGTGTTCATCTCGATGAAGTAGAACTCTTCGTTTTCGTACAGGAATTCGAAGGTACCGGCGCCACGGTAGTTCATCTTGCGGCAGGCTTCGGCGCAGCGTTCGCCGATCTTCTCGATGATCTTGCGCGGGATGCCCGGTGCCGGTGCTTCCTCGATCACCTTCTGGTGGCGGCGCTGCATGGAGCAGTCGCGTTCGCCCAGCCAGATGGCTTGCTTGTGCTCGTCGGCCAGGATCTGGATTTCCACGTGACGCGGATTTTCCAGATACTTCTCCATATAGACTTCCGGATTGCCAAAGGCGGCACCGGCTTCGGTCTTGGTCATGGTCACGGCATTGATCAGCGCCGCTTCCGTATGCACCACGCGCATGCCGCGACCACCGCCGCCGCCAGCGGCCTTGATGATGACCGGATAGCCGATCTTGCGGGCGATCTGGACGATTTCCTTGGGGTTGTCCGGCAGCGCGCCTTCCGAACCGGGCACGCAGGGCACGCCGGCGCGGATCATGGCCTGCTTGGCCGAGACCTTGTCACCCATCATGCGGATGTTTTCCGCGCGCGGGCCGATGAAGACGAAGCCGGACTGTTCCACGCGCTCGGCGAAATCGGCGTTTTCCGACAGGAAGCCATAACCCGGGTGGATCGCCTGGGCATCGGTCACTTCAGCCGCGCTGATGATGGCCGGCATGTTCAGGTAGGACAGCGCGGAAGGGGCCGGGCCGATGCAGACCGACTCATCGGCCAGCTTTACGTACTTGGCTTCGCGGTCGGCCTCGGAGTGCACGACCACGGTCTTGATACCCAATTCGCGGCAGGCGCGCTGGATGCGCAGGGCAATTTCGCCACGGTTGGCGATGAGGATTTTTTCAAACATAACAGGAATGGGACGTCGCCAGTTCAAGCGTTATAGGTTCCGGAGGAGGGCCGTATCCGTAAGGACCACCGACCCTGCCGACCAGGCCAGGGACTGAATGCGATCAGCCCAGCACGAACAGCGGCTGGCCGAACTCGACCGCCTGGCCGTTTTCCACCAGGATCTGCTTGACCACGCCACCCTTGTCGGCGTCGATCTCGTTGAGCAGCTTCATGGCTTCGATGATGCACAGGGTGTCGCCTTCCTTGACTTCCTTGCCCACTTCCACGAAGGCCGGAGCGCCCGGTGCCGAGGAGCGGTAGAACGTGCCGACCATGGGCGACTTGACGATATGACCTTCCGGCACGGCAGCTGCGGCCGGCGCGGCCGGCGCAGCGGCGGCCACCGGAGCGGCTGCCACGGGGGCAGCGGCCGGGGCATAGGCCTGCTGTTGCGGCACCATTACCACCTGGTTCTGCGCATTCGGGGACGACTTGACGATCCTGACCTTGCTTTCGCCTTCGGTGACTTCCAGCTCTTCGATCGCCGATTCAGCAACCAGGTCGATCAGCGTCTTGAGTTTTCGTAAATCCATTTGAATCCCTCGGAATGTAGATGAGTAATATTAGAGAAGCGCCAGCGCTCTGTCGCGGCCGGCAGGTTCAGTCAAGGTCTTGCAGTACGTGAAACGATCCGTTCGGGACGGGGCGGGCCCGCCGTCAGGATTGACGCAGCCAATGGTCCACGGCCATGCGATAGCCGTCGACACCGAAGCCGCACAGGACTGCCCGGGCAATGCCGGACAGGTAGGAAAAATGCCGGAACTGCTCACGCTGGTGGATATTGGAGATATGCACCTCGATGAAGGGAATCGCCACCCCGGCCAGCGCATCGCGCAGCGCCACGCTGGTATGGGTCAGTCCACCCGGGTTGATGATGATGCCGTCCACCCCTTCGTGGCGGGCCTGATGGATGCGGTCGATCAGCGCACCTTCATGGTTGCTCTGGAACGCGACCAGGGCCGCACCGGCGGCCCGGGCCTGGTCTTGCGCGCGCTGCTCGATATCAGCCAGCGTGGTGGATCCGTAGACTTCCGGCTCCCGGGTCCCGAGCAGATTCAGGTTCGGGCCATTGAGCAGGAGAAGCTGTTTTGCCATGGAGATTAAGCTCCGTTTGACGACGATGCGCGCATTTTGCCGTCAAATGGCATCATTTGGCAAGAAAAACTTTCTTTTCACGGATTTGCAGTCGCGCATGCATTTGCGCCAGCGTTGCTCTATCAGAGCTTGGAGAGGTCGGCACGCAGTTCATCGAACTTGATGCGACCCAGGTAGACCTTCTTGACTTTGCCGTCCTTGCCCACCAGAGCGGTGAAGGGGAGACCGCCTGCCTGATTGCCGAATTGCCGCAGCAAATCGGTGGCGCCGGTTCCGGCAACAAAGAGAGGATAGCGGATTTGGTACTTTTGCGCAAACTTGGCGATATTTTCCTGACTATCCACGCCAATTCCCAGAATTTGCACCGGCGCGATTTCCTGCTGCAAGGCTGTCAGCTCGGGCATTTCCTCCACGCAGGGGCCGCACCAGGTGGCCCAGAAGTTGACCACCAGCGGTCGGCCCTTGTACTGCGCCAGCGACTGGGGCTGGCCGGCGGCATCCGGCATGGATTGCGACAGCAGCTGATTCAGCGCCAGCGTCTCGGGTGAGTCAGCGGGGTGGGCGCGATGGCTGGCATAGATGCCTACACCCACGCAAATCACGGCAACGACGGCCAACAGGATCACATTTTTCAGTTTCTTCATCACACGTCTTCTTCTGAAGTGGTCTCGATCAGTTGCGCCAGGGCGGCGGCGTCGCCCCGGTCGGCACGTTTTCCGGGCGCCACGCGCAGGCTGCCGCGCAGATCATCTTCGTCGTACAGGGCCAGGTGCGCCAATTCCGGGTCGGCGCCGCGCTGGGGCAGCAGGAAACTCAGGGTCTCGACCGCCTGACCGGTGCGGAAGTGCGCCGTCTCGCCGACCTCGAAGTTCACATTCTTGTTAAGCAGGAAGATTTCCACATCCTTGGCGCTGGGCGAGAACAGCTGCAGGTGGATGTCCGAATGTTCACCTGCCGTGCCATTCCAGACTGCGCCGGTGATGTAAGGATTGAAATGTTGCAAATCCTGCATCAACTGCAGCGCTACCCGGCGCAGGTGCAAGAGGCGCGCCGGCTGGGTGTCGGCAAAGAAGAGTTCATTGTAGATGCGCACTTCTTCTTCGATCTGCTCGTTATCGGGCATGATCTCGCCCCTGGCCTTCTGGTTGCCCAGGATCTGGCGGGCGGCCTTGCGCTTGGCGCTGCCATAGTCGGCGCCGTCCTCGGCAATCATGCGGGCAGCGGCGGCGGCAATCTCTGCACGCAGTTGCTCGGTGGGGGAGGTGAATTCGAATTCAGACATGGCCGCCATGATACTCGTTAGCGGTGGCGCCCGCCGCCTCAGGTAAAATCGCGGGATTACAGCCCAAGATTGACTATGCATATACATATCCTCGGCATCTGCGGCACCTTCATGGGTGGCCTGGCCGTGCTGGCCAAGCAGGCCGGCCATACCGTGACCGGCTGCGATGCCAATGTCTATCCGCCGATGAGCACCCAGCTGGAAGCCCAGGGCATTACCCTGATCCAGGGTTTCGAGCCGTCCCAGGTCGAGTTGAAGCCGGACCTGTTCGTCATCGGCAACGTGGTCTCGCGCGGCAATGCGCTGATGGAAGAAATCCTCAATCGCGGCCTGCCCTATGTCTCCGGCCCGCAGTGGATGGGCGAGAACATCCTGCAGGACAAATGGGTCCTTTCGGTGGCCGGCACCCACGGCAAGACCACCACCTCGGCCATGCTGGCCTGGGTGCTGGAGCATGCGGGTTACCAGCCCGGCTTCCTGATCGGCGGGGTGCCGATGAACTTCGGGATCTCGGCGCGCCTGGGCAGCGACGGCCAGGGGGGACCTTCGCCCTTCTTCGTCATCGAAGCCGATGAGTACGACACCGCCTTCTTCGACAAGCGCAGCAAGTTCGTCCATTACCGTACCCGCACCGCGATCCTGAACAATCTGGAATACGATCACGCCGACATCTTCCCCGATCTGGCTGCCATCGAGACCCAATTCCATCATCTGGTGCGTACCGTGCCGGGCATCGGCCGACTCATCGTCAATGGCCGCGAGCCGGCATTGCAGCGCGTGGTGGAACGCGGTTGCTGGAGCGAACGCGAGGACTTCGGCGTGGCCCAGGGTCAGCCGGGCTGGTCCCTGCAGACCCACGAGGACGGGCGCTTCGATGTCTTCTTCGAGGGCCAGTTGCAAGGCACCGTGGTCTGGGAACTGACCGGCGAGCACAACCGCATGAACGCCCTGGCGGCCATCGCCGCCGCCCGCCATGTGGGTGTGCCTGCAGCCCAGGCCATCGAGGCGCTGGGGGCTTTTCAGAGCGTCAAGCGGCGCATGGAACTGCGCGGCAGCGCCAATGGCGTGGCTGTCTATGACGATTTTGCCCACCATCCGACCGCCATCGCCACCACCGTGGCCGGCCTGCGCAAGAAGGTCGGTGACGCCCGCATCCTGGCCGTGCTGGAGCCCCGTTCCAACACCATGAAGCTGGGCACCATGAAGGAAGCCCTGCCCGGCAGCCTGGCCGAGGCCGACCTAGTGTTCGGCTTCGGCGCCCGCGCCGGACGCGACGCGCTGGGCTGGGACCTGGCCGAGGCATTGGCGCCGCTGGGCCAGAAGGCGGCCGCCTTCGATGAGCTCGATGCCCTGGTGCAGGCCGTCAAGGCCGCCGCCAGGCCGGGCGACCACGTGCTGGTGATGAGCAATGGCGGGTTCGGTGGCGTACACCAGAAGCTGCTGGACGCGCTGGCATGATCCTGTACCTGCACGGTTTCCGTTCCTCGCCGCAATCCTTCAAGGCGCGGGTGATGGGGCAGCGCATGGCCGAGCTGGGCTTGCAGGACGACTACCTCTGCCCGCAACTGCCGGCTTCGCCCGCCGCAGCCATCGCCCTGGCCGGGTCGTTGGTGGCCGGTGTCGACCCGGCGCAGCTGACTGTCGTCGGGTCTTCGCTGGGCGGCTTCTATGCCACCTGGCTGGCTGAACACCTCGGTTGCCGCGCCGTGCTGCTCAATCCGGCGGTCAAGCCGCCACGCGACCTGGAATCCTATGTCGGCGTGAGCACCCAGTATCACTCCGACGAACCCTTCGAATTCAAGCACGAATACATCGCCGAACTGCGCTCGCTGGTGGTCCCGGCCATCAGCCGCCCGCAGCGCTACCTGCTGCTGGCCGCCACCGGCGACGAAGTGCTGGACTGGCGCGAGATGGTGGCCCATTACCCGGGTGCGCGTCAGATCGTCATCCAGGGGAGCGACCACGGCATGGCCGAATTCGTGGACTACCTGGACGAAGTGCTGGCTTTCTGCGGTGTCGCGCCTGCGGGCAAGGTGCTGCGTTGATGCGATGTGTCCCGCGCAAGGCGCGCTGGATGGCGCACCCGCAGGCGCTGGCAACGCTGCTGGCCACCGAGGGCCAGCGCATGCGCTGCGTGCGCGCCTGGCTGGCCGACCCCGGTTCCATGACCCTGAAACTGAAGGCCCGTACCGACGCCTTCAGCGTGCGCCTGTTGCGCCAGCGGCCCGCCGTGATCCTGGCCGATGAGCACGAGGCATTGGGTTTGCCCGCGCGCAGCCGGGTGGTCGAGCGCGACGTGATCCTGCATTGCGACGGCCGGCCGGTGGTGTTTGGTCACACCGTCTTGTCCACCGGATCGGTGAAATCCGACTGGCCTTTCTTCAGCAAGCTGGGCAATACGCCGCTGGGCGCCAACCTGTTCTTTGATCCGCTGGTCGGGCGCCGCCCCATCCAGTATGCTCGCCTGATATCCGGCCACCCGCTGATGCGCCGCATCGCGCAGGCCCTGCCGCAGACCCCGCTACCGACCACCCTGCTGGCACGCCGCTCCCTGTTTACGCGGCGCGGCGGGATATTGATGGTCACCGATGTTTTCCTGCCGGCACTGGAGGCGCTGATGCGTCCGGTGCCGGCCCATGTACCAGATTGAGAAGCGATAGAAGCAGATGAATTTACTGTTCGAAGAATCCGGCGACTTCAAGGCCGGCTCCATCATGACCCAGCAGGGCGAGTCCTACCAGGTCGAGATGGCCTCCGGCAAGCGCACCAAGGTCAAGTCGCGCGACGCGCTGCTGCAGTTCGCCTCTCCCGCGCCGCAGGAATTGCTGGAGCAGGCGCAGGCCATCGCCGCCGAGGTCGACCTGGACTTCCTGTGGGAAGTGGCCGGCGAGGAAGAGTTCGGCTTCACCGAACTGGCGGCCGAGTACTTCGGCCACGCGCCCCTGCCACCGGAAGCCGCGGGTCTCCTGCTGTGCCTGCATCACGCGCCGATCTACTTCTACAAGAAGGGTCGCGGCCGCTACAAGGCGGCCCCGCAAGCCTCGCTGCAGGCCGCCCTGGCCGGCCTGGAAAAGAAGAAGCAGCAACTGCTGGCGCAGGCCGCCTATGTGGAAGAACTCAAGGCCCACAAGCTGCCCGAGGCCTTCCGTCCTATCGCCCTGCAATTGCTCTTCAAGCCGGACAAGAACGGCATCGAATACAAGGCCCTGGACGCCGCCGCCAAGGAACTGCAGACCACCCCGCAGCGCCTGATGCTGGCCGCCGGCGGCGTGGCCTCGCCCAAGGACCTGCACTATGCGCGCTTCCTTCATGAGTTCTTCCCGCGTGGCACGGGCTTCCCGGCCATCGACATCCCCGCGCCGACCACAGACCTGCCCACCGCCGATGTGCAGGCCTTCTCCATCGACGACGTCACCACCACCGAAATCGACGATGCACTGTCGGTGACCCGACTGGCCGACGGCAAGCTGCGCGTGGGCATCCACATCGCCGCACCGGGCCTGGCCATCAAGCGTGGCGACGCCATCGATGCGATGGCGCGCGCGCGCATGTCCACCGTCTACATGCCGGGCGAAAAGATCACCATGCTGCCCGACGATCTGGTGGCTACCTACACCCTGGATGCCGGCGCCGCCCGCCCGGCGCTGTCGCTGTATGCCACGCTGGACCCGGCCAGCTGGGAAGTGCTGGCCACCGAAACCCGTGCCGAACTGGTGCCGATTGCCGCCAACCTGCGCCACAACGACCTCGATGACCTGGTCACCGAGGAAGCCCTGGCCGAGAATCGCGGCGACTATCCGCACAAGGATGAGATCGCGCTGCTCTGGCAATGGGTGCAATTGCTGGAGCAGGGCCGCATGGCCAAGCGCGAGGCCTTCGGCCTGCGGCCGGAACAGAACAACCGCGTGGACTTCAACTTCTATGTCGAGAACGACGTGGTCAGCATTGTCCGGCGCCGTCGTGGCGCGCCGCTGGACAAGATCGTGGCCGAACTGATGATCTTCGCCAACAGCACCTGGGGCAAGCTCATGGCCGACCATGGCGTGCCGGGCATCTATCGCGCCCAGGGCGGCGGTGCCGGCGGCTGGGCCGCCAAGATGCAGGTGCGCATGGTCACCCATGCCGCCCCCCACCAGGGACTGGGCGTGGACCAGTACGCCTGGAGCACCTCGCCCCTGCGTCGCTATACCGACCTGGTCAACCAGTGGCAGATCCTGGCCTGCATCGAGCATGGCGTGACCGCACCGCTGGTGGCGCCCTTCAAGCCGCGTGACGCCGACCTGTTCGCCATCGTCTCCGGTTTCGACGCGGCCTATTCCGGCTATGCCGACTTCCAGTCCACCATGGAGCGCTACTGGTGTCTGCGTTGGCTGGCCCAGGAAAACGCCCGCACCGTGGAAGCGGTGGTGCTGAAGGACGAAATCCTGCGCCTGGTCGATATCCCGCTGGTGTTGCGCATGCCAGGCCTGCCGCAACTGGCGCGCGGCCTGCAGGTCAAGCTCGACCTGCTGCGCTGGGACGAGGTCGATCTCAGCGTGGAAGCACGCCTGCTGGAAGTGCCGGCTGCGGCGGCTCAGGCGCTGGCCACCGATCTGGGTGAAGACGACGACGAGTTGCTGGAGGGCATGGCTGCGCTGGGCAGCGAGGAGGATGCCTCCAGCGAGGAAGCGACCGACGCCGGGGAGGGTGAACCCGACGCTGCCGCTGAAACGGAAGCAGCGGCCGATGGCGAAAACCCGCCCGCCGCAGCGGCGCAATGAGGCGGTGCTGGCGTAGAATTGCCGCTGTCCCTATCGTCGCTTTTGCCTGCCTGCCGTGAACCTGTTTGCTCAACATCGCCTGCTCAGCGTGGCGCTCGGTATCTCGCTGCTGGTGCACGGCCTGCTGCTGGCCGTACACTTCGCCGCGCCCGATGCCTTCCGCTTCAAGCCGTCCGACCCGGAACTGGAAGTCATCCTGGTCAACGCCAAGCACGACAAGAAGCCGGTCAACGCCCAGGCCCTGGCGCAGGCCAACCTGGATGGGGGCGGCAATGCCGAGGACGGCCGCGCCAAGTCACCGCTGCCGGACATGCAGCGGGTCGAGAGCGGCGACAGCGTCAAGGCCGCGCAACGCAAGGTGGTCGAACTGGAACAGCAGCAGCGCAAGATGCTCGCGCAGCTGCAGGCGGCACAGCAGCATGTGACCAGCGCCGACCAGGTCAAGCCGGTCGAGACGCCGCAGCCCAACGCGCACGACATGACCGAGACGGCCAAGGCCATGGCGCGCATGGAAGCCGAGGTCGCAAAGAACATCGAGCAATACAACAAGCGCCCGAAGAAGACCCAGATCACGCCCAGCACCCGTGAAGTCGGCTATGCCCAGTACTACAAGACGCTGCAGGACAAGATAGAAAAGATCGGTACCCTGAACTTCCCGACCCGGGACGGCAAGAAGCTCTATGGTGAACTGCTGATCGTCATCCCGGTCTTCCAGGACGGCACCATCTATGAACGCGATGGCGGCGTGGTGGTCAGGTCCAGTTCCGGCAATGCCGCACTGGACCAGGCGGCAGTGGCCATCGTGCGCCGCTCGGCGCCGTTCGGCCGCTTCCCGGAGAACATGCGCACCAGCGGCAAGGACGATGTGTGGGAAATCATCACCCGCTTCCGCTTCACGCGGGACCAGGGTGTGCAGGCGGAACTGGGGGCCGGCTGAGAGGCTGACGCACTGAGGGTCAGCGGCGCGGGGCAGGAGCGCTGGCGGACCATTCAACGAAAACAGAGAACAAGGGAGCAGGCGGACCACCATGGATGAATACGTCGTCATCGGCAATCCCATTGCCCACAGCAAATCACCCGAGATCCACGCACAGTTTGCCGCCCAGACCGGCCAGCAACTGCACTACGATCGCCTGCTGGCGCCACTGCATGGCTTCAAGGCGGCGGTACAGGTGTTCCAGCGGCGTGGCGGACGCGGCGCCAATGTCACCGTCCCCTTCAAGCTGGAGGCCCATGCCCTGGCCGACCAGCTGACCGAGCGCGCCCGCCTGGCCGGCGCGGTCAATACCCTCAAGTTCGAAGACGGCCGCATCCTGGGCGACAACACCGATGGTGCCGGCCTGGTGACTGACATCGTGGTCAATGCCGGCCAGGCGCTGGCGGGGCGTCGCGTGCTCCTGCTGGGGGCCGGCGGTGCCTCGCGCGGGGCACTGCTGCCGCTGCTGCAGCAAAAGCCGGCCGAATTGATGATCGTCAACCGCACCCAGTCCAAGGCGGCCGAGCTGGCTGCGCAGTTCGCCTCGCACGGCCCGGTCAAGAGTGCCGCCTATGCCGAACTGGACGGGGTATTCGATGTCATCGTCAATGCCACTTCGGCCAGCCTCACCGACGACCTGCCGCCGCTGCCGGTGTCGGTCTACGGCAGCGACACCCTGGCCTACGACATGATGTATGGCCGCCAGCCCACGATCTTCCTGCAGAGCGCCCAGCAGCACGGCGCCTGCGTGCGCGATGGCCTGGGCATGCTGGTGGAGCAGGCGGCCGAAGCCTTCCACCTTTGGCGCGGGGTGCGTCCGGCCACTGCCGAGGTATTCGCCAGCCTGCGCGCGCAACTGGCGCAATGAGGGGCCTGCGCCCAGGGTCGGCCCGGCCGGCACGCGTGAGAATCTGCACATCGTGACACCCGAGAACCACAGAACAAGAACCGGCACATGAAATCGCTACGCAAGCTGCTCTTCTGGATCATCGTCCTGCCCATCGCACTGGTGCTGCTGTTGCAGGCGTATTTCTTCGTCCAGATCTGGTGGTGGAAGGACCATAACCCCGAGTCCACCAGCTTCATGCGTCAGCAATTGTCATTGCTGCGCGAGAAGGATCCCAACGCGCAGCTGCAATTCCGCTGGACGCCGTATGCGCGCATTTCCAACAATCTCAAGCGCGCCATCATCGCTTCCGAGGATTCCAATTTCTCCGAGCATGACGGCATCGACTGGGAAGCCCTGCAAAAGGCCTACGAAAAGAACGAGAAGAAGGGCAAGGTGGTCGCCGGCGGCTCTACCATCACCCAGCAGCTGGCCAAGAACCTGTTCCTCTCCGGCGAGCGCAGCTACCTGCGCAAGGGCCAGGAATTCATCATCACCTACATGCTGGAATTCCTGCTGGACAAGCAGCGCATCTTCGAGATCTATCTCAACGTGGTGGAGTGGGGCAACGGCGTGTTCGGCGCCGAGGCCGCCGCCCAGCACTATTACCGCACCACGGCCGCCGGCCTGGGTGCGGAGCAGGCAGCGCGCCTGGCGGTGATGCTGCCGCGTCCGCGCTACTACGACCGCAATCGCGGCTCGGCCTATCTGGCGGCCCGTACCGGGCTGATCCTGCGCCGCATGAACGCCGCCACGCTGCCGCCGACCCACAAGTGAGCGATTTTCTTGCCGCGTGCGCATGACCGGCGTATGACGTCAGGCTGCCAGCACGGGCCTGACAACAGGCCCCGTGTCGTGCTTGCCTGCCGCCGGGGTTGAACGTACACTTGCGCACGTTTCGCGCCTGAGGTCGCGCCGGCCTGCACCGGCGGCAGCGGGTCGCCGCACTCCCACCCGCGTTCCATCCAGCGAGAGCCCATGATCAATGTATTCGTGTTGCAAAACGGACGACTGAGCCAGGTCAACATCGACAGCCGTACCGACCTGGAACAGGCGGCGCCGGTCTGGGTGGACCTGACCGAGCCGAACGACGAGGAACGCGCCTGGGTCAAGAGCATCTATGGCGTCACCCTGCCGGACGAGGATGAATTCAGCGACATCGAAGCTTCGGCCCGTTACTTCGAGGCCGAGAACGGCGACCTGCACCTGCGCACCGACTTCCTGTTCGAAGGGGATGACGATTCCTCTTCCACCATGACGGTGGCCTTCATCCTGGCCCGCAACATCCTCTTCTCGGTGCATGCCGAAGACCTGCCGGTGTTCCGCCTGGTGCGCATGCGCGCCCGTTCGCGGCCTGGCTCGATCGGCGACTATCGCGACGTGCTGCTGGACCTCTACGAGACCGATGCAGAATATTCCGCCGATGCCCTGGAAGGCATCTACCAGAAGCTGGAGGCGGTGAGCACCAGCGTGCTCAAGAAGAGCCTGTCCGACCAGGATGCCGCCGACGTACTGAACACCATCGCCCACGAAGAAGACTTGAACGGGCGTATCCGTCGCAACATGATGGATACACGCCGTGCGGTCAGCTTCCTGATGCGCGGGCGGCTCCTGAGTTCGGAGCAGTTCGAGGATGCCCGCCAGATCCTGCGCGACATCGAATCGCTGGACGGCCACACCGCCTTCCTGTTCGACAAGATCAACTTCCTGATGGACGCCACCGTCGGCTTCATCAACATCAACCAGAACAAGATCATCAAGATCTTCTCGGTGGCGTCGGTAGCCTTCCTGCCACCGACCCTGATTGCCAGCATCTACGGCATGAACTTCAAGCTCATGCCGGAACTGGACTGGCCCATCGGCTATCCGCTGGCGATCCTGATGATGATCGGTTCGGCCATTGCGCCGTTCTGGTACTTCCGTCGGCGCGGCTGGCTCAACTGAGTCCTATCCGTTGAGGCCTGTCTGCTGACGGCGACGTCCTCATTTCTCTGACACCGTTTCCCGGGCTTCTCCGATGCCGTGCGCGCTGCCGGCGCGGCACACTGCATCCATCGTATATCGCCAGATCAGGAGAGCCCCATGTCCACTCGCCACCATTACATTTCGCTGGCCATCGTCAGCGCCAGCTTCGCCGGCCTGCTGATCGGTTGCGCCAGCCCGCAGCAACCCTACGGCGCGGCCCCGCAGTCGCAGAACTATGATCGCGTTGCCTCCTATTCCGGTACCGGCGTGGTCGAGGCCATCGAAGTCACCCACAAGGAAAGCAACGGTGTTGCCGGTGCAGTGGTCGGCGGCGTGGCTGGCGGCCTGCTCGGTAACGCAGTCGGCGGCGGTACCGGCCGTGTACTGGCCACCGTGGCAGGCGCCGCCGGTGGTGCCTACGCCGGCAACCAGGTGCAGCGTAACAATTCCGCCGGTCACCAGGTCTACAACATCCGCGTTCGCATGAATGACGGCTCCTTGCAGACCTTCGCGCAGGAAGACAATACCGACTTCCGAGTGGGTGACCGCGTGCGCCTGGATAACGGTCGTATCTCGCGCTACTGATCGCAGCTGATAGTTTGATGCAGAAATGAGCAGCACCAGCGTCAGTGCAATAGTTTTCAATGGTTCTTGAGGGCGCCGGGTGGTCGGGTGAAACCGGTCATCCAGCGCAAAAGTTCAGGCCGTCCGGCTTAGGCAGGACGGCCTTTTTCTTGTGGGCGGCCAGAGGGGGATTGGTCCGGTAGATCAGGCAGCTCAGGCAGCTCAGGCCGGATAGAGCGCGCCCAGCACCCGCAGGCCACGCGCTCCGGTCACCGCCGGCAGGTTGCCCGGCAGGCGCAGGTCGAAGCGGCGCGCCAGCCAGGCGAAGGCCAGCGCTTCCACCCGTTGTGGCGCCACACCCAGCACGGCCGTCGATTGCACCTCGGCGCGCCCCTGCAATTGCTGACGTAGCAGTCGCATCAGCAGCGCATTTTCCGCCCCTCCACCGCAGACATAGACCTGGCCCGCATCAGGAGCATGGGCCACGATGGCATCGGCGATCGTGCTGGCGGTGAGCATGGTCAGCGTGGCCTGTACGTCGTGTGCCGGTAAGGTTTGCCCGCTGCGCTGCAGGGCGGCCTGCAGCCAGTCCAGGTGGAACAGGTCGCGTCCCGAACTCTTGGGCGGCGCGGCGCGGAAGAAGGCTTCGTCACGCAGTTGCGCCAGCAGGCCGGCGTGTATCTGACCACTTGCGCCCCAGTCGCCGTTGGCGTCGTAGCTGCGCTGCAGGTGCAGCTGTATCCAGCCATCCATGAGCGCATTGCCGGGGCCGGTATCGAAGCCATAGGCCCCTTCTTCACCGGCCGGCAGGATGCTGACATTGGCGATGCCACCGATATTGACCACCACCCGCGATTGCGACGCATCGCCGAAGATGTCCCGATGGAAGGCCGGTACCAGCGGCGCCCCCTGGCCGCCGGCGGCCACGTCGCGGCTACGGAAGTCGGCCACCACGTCAATGCCGGTCAACTCCGCCAGCAGCGCCGGGTTGTTGGTCTGGCGGGTGAAGCCCAGTTCCGGGCGATGGCGGATGGTCTGTCCGTGTACCCCCACCATGCGCAGGTCGGCCGCCGACTTGCCCGATTGCAGCAGCAGTTGCGCCACGCAGTCGGCGTAATGTACCGCCAGTGCATTGGCGGCCATGGCTTCGCGTTCGATCTCGTTGGGACCGGCTGCCTGCAGCGCCATCAGGTCGGCGCGCAGATGGTCGGGGAAGGGGACGTAGGCCGCTGCCAGCGTGGCCGAAATGGCCTGGCCGTCGAAGTCGGCCAGCACGCCATCGACGCCATCGAGGCTGGTACCGGACATGAGGCCGATGTAGAG
The DNA here is from genome assembly GCF_022627865.1 of Herbaspirillum sp. C7C2. Taxonomy (NCBI): domain Bacteria; kingdom Pseudomonadati; phylum Pseudomonadota; class Betaproteobacteria; order Burkholderiales; family Oxalobacteraceae; genus Herbaspirillum; species Herbaspirillum sp. C7C2. Next base: position 101,077 of record NZ_JABXGI010000006.1, on the reverse strand, counting down.
GGAAGGGGGCCGGGAAGACGACGGGGACGAAGAAGAACTCATGGCAGGGGCGCAGGAAAAAGAAAAGGGCGGTCGCTGATTCTACAGCGACCGCCCTTCGTAGCTCATGCCGGCAGGAACGATACCGGGCGGAATTACTTGATGGAAGCCAGTTTCACATCCGGCGCGCCCGGTACACGCAGCATGGCCATGCGGTGCTGCATCTCGTCGGCCACGGCGCGGAAGCGCTGCATCTGGGGGCCGGTCAGTGCCTGGACATTGGGCACTTCCACCGACAGCGGGTTGCGCGGCTGGTTGTTGACGCGGAACTCGTAGTGCAGGTGCGGGCCGGTCGCCCAGCCGGTCATTCCGACGAAACCGATCACGTCGTTCTGGCTGACCTTCATGCCCTTCTTGATGTTGGGCGCGAAACGGCTCATGTGGCCGTAGGCGGTGGAGTAGCCACTCCAGTGCTTGATGACGACGATGTTGCCATAGCCATTCTGCTGACCCACGAAGTCGACCACGCCATCGGCCGCCGCATGGATCGGGGTGCCGGTCGGTGCCGCGAAGTCCACGCCGGTGTGCTGTTTCCACTGGCCCAGGATGGGGTGCAGGCGCATCGAGAAGCCGGAAGAGATACGGGTGAAGGCCAGCGGCGACTTCAGGAAGGCCTTCTTCAGCGACTTGCCGTCGAAGGCGTAGTAGCCGCCACCGCCGATCTTGCTGGCCGGGTCGCTGAACCACACCGCCTGGTAACGGTTGCCGGCATTGTCGAATTCGCCGGCCAGCACGCGACCGGTACGCACCAGGTCACCGTTCTGGTAATAGGTCTCGTAGACCACGTTGAAGCGGTCGCCGCGACGCAGGTCGGAAGCGAAGTTGATGTTGGTGGCGAACATGTCCACCAGCTGCATGGCGATGGCGTCCGGGATCTGGGCTGCGTCGGTGGCCGCGAACAGCGAGGAGAAGATGGTGCCGGCGCGCATTTCCACGCGCCGCTCGAGCACGGCCGGCTGGGCCTGGGCGGTCAGCTTGCCATCCTCGCGCGAGATGACCAGGTTCTTCGGGGTGTCGCTGCCGTCGTCGAGGGTGGCCGACAGCTTGACCAGTTCGCCATTGTCGTCGGTCTGGGCCACCACACGCTTGCCGGCGCGCAACTGCATCACCGTGCGCGCCAGGGTATCGGACTTGATGAAGGCCGTGGCCTCGTCGTCATCCACGCCCAGGCGGTTGAGCAGGGTGGCCAGGGTGTCGCCGCTGCGTACCTTCTCTTCATTCACGTAATACTGCGAACGCTCTTCCAGGGCGCTGATCTGCTGTTGCAGGTCGGGCAGGGCCAGTTCCTTGGAAATCGGGTTGACCGGGGCGTCCTTCAGGTCGGGCTCGGCCGGTGCGAAGCCGGCGGCGCCGATGGTAAAGGCCGCCAGGAACAGGGCGCTGGCGCCGACGATGCGGGTCTTGGGCGAGGAGGCGGCGACTTTGTGGTGGCAGGATCGCAACGCGGTGAAGCACAGGGACGAGAGGTGCTTGAGTTTATCTTGTGGGAACATGCAATACGAATACGTTAAAATCTGACGTTTCCGTGGCGGATGGCGGGTACGGCTGCAATGCGGCGTTTCCTGTCCCCCCGCCGTGTTGCGCCCGCGTAATTCTTCATACGCACGGGTGTGAATATTGTTCCTGCTGATGAGCTTCTGAGGCGGCGTCCTGGCGCCCAGCAGAAAAACGAAAGTCGGAATTATAGCAACACGCTTTAGCGGTCTTGTCCTACAAATGCCAATTTTTTAGTTATATCGATGAACGCCGACCAGTCCACCCCTTCCGCGCCCTCCGCCGCCTCCTCCAAGCTGCCCCTCTCAGACAAGGTCCGGGAGGCGCTGGCCATCACCAAACGCGGTATCGATGAGCTGCTCATCGAAAGCGAATTCGCGCAGAAGCTGGCGCGTGCCGAGCAGAGCGGCCAGCCGCTGCGCATCAAGCTGGGACTGGACCCGACCGCCCCTGACCTGCACCTGGGTCACACGGTGGTCCTGAACAAGATGCGCCAGTTGCAGAACCTGGGGCATCAGGTGATCTTCCTGATCGGCGACTTCACCTCGATGATCGGCGACCCGTCCGGCCGCAATGCCACCCGTCCGCCGCTGTCGCGCGAACAGATCGAGATCAACGCCAAGACCTATTTCGCCCAGGCCAGCCTGGTGCTGGATGCCAGCAAGACCGAAATCCGCTACAACTCCGAATGGTGCGATGCCCTGGGTAGCCGCGGCATGATCCAGCTGGCCTCGCGCTACACCGTGGCGCGCATGATGGAGCGCGACGACTTCACCAAGCGCTTCAAGGAAGGCACGCCGATCTCGGTGCATGAATTCCTCTACCCGCTGATGCAGGGCTATGACTCGGTGGCCCTGAAGTCCGACCTGGAACTGGGCGGCACCGACCAGAAATTCAACCTGCTGGTGGGCCGCGAACTGCAGAAGGACTTCGGCCAGGAGCCGCAGTGCATCCTGACCATGCCGCTGCTGGAAGGCCTGGACGGCGTGGAAAAGATGTCCAAGTCCAAGGGCAACTACATCGGCATCACCGAACCGGCCAACACCATGTTCGCCAAGGTGATGAGCATTTCCGACGTGATGATGTGGCGCTACTACGACCTGCTGTCGTTCCGCTCCATCGCCGAGATCGCTGCCTTCAAGGCCGAGGTCGAGGGGGGCCGCAATCCGCGTGACATCAAGGTTGCCCTGGCCCAGGAGATCGTGGCCCGCTTCCACTCGCAGCAGGCTGCCGAAGACGCGCTGGCCGATTTCGTCAACCGCTCCAAGGGCGGTATCCCGGACGACATCCCCGAGGTTTCGCTGTCGGGCGCGCCGCTGGGCATCGGTCAGTTGCTCAAGCAGGCCAACCTCTGTGCCTCCACCTCGGAAGCACTGCGCATGGTGGAGCAGGGCGGCGTGCGTATCGACGGTACTGTCATCAGCGACAAGGGTTTGAAGGTCGAGGCCGGCCAGTGCGTGGTGCAGGTCGGCAAGCGCAAGTTTGCCCGCGTCACCCTGGCGTAAGCTGGTGCGCGCATGATTGCCCTGTTGCAGCGGGTCAGCCAGGCCGCCGTGGTGGTGGACGGCCAGACGCTGGGTGCCATCGGCCCCGGCCTGATGGTACTGGTCTGCGCCGAACGCCATGATGGCGTGGCCCAGGCTGATGCCCTGCTCAAGAAGCTGCTGGCCTATCGCGTCTTCAGCGACGAGGCAGGCAAGATGAATCGCAGTGTTGTCGACGTGCAAGGCGGCCTGTTGTTGATCCCGCAGTTCACGTTGGCCGCTGATACCAATTCCGGTACACGCCCCTCCTTCACGCCAGCGGCCGCGCCCGAACTGGGGCGGCAGCTGTTTGAGCACTTCGTGGCGCAGGCGCGGGTGCAGCATGGACAGGAAAAGGTCGGCACCGGCCGTTTTGGCGCCGACATGAAAGTGTCGCTGACCAACGACGGGCCGGTCACTTTCTGGCTGCAGGTGAAGCCTCAGGCTTTGGTGTCATGAACCTCGGTCCGGCTTGAAGCCGGGCCGGACGTCCCCAAATGAATTTGCAAAGCGTGTTGAATGTGGCCTTACTTTAGGAGGTGATATGAAATTCTGGAGCGATTCTTTCAAGGACGGTAGCAACATCCCCGGCGAGTTCGCCTTCGCGGTGATGGACCCCAAGACCCACGTCGCCCTGTCGGCCAACCGGAACCCGCACTTCGCCTGGAGCGATCTGCCGGCCGGTACCAGGTCGCTGGCGCTGGTGGTGCATGACCCTGACGTGCCTTCCCGTGGCGACGACGTCAACCAGGAAGGCAAGACCGTGCCGCTGGAACTGCCGCGGGTGGATTTCTATCACTGGACCCTGGTGGACATTCCGGCCAGTGTCAGCCAGATCAAGGCCGGCCAGTTCAGCAACGGCGTGACCGCACGCGGCAAGCCGGGTCCGGCGGTGCTGGGCGACGTCATGCCCGGTGCACGCCAGGGCATCAACGACTACACCGGCTGGTTCGCCGGCGACGGCGACATGCGCGGCGACTACTTCGGCTACGACGGCCCCTGCCCACCGTGGAACGATGCGCTGGTGCACCGCTACATCTTCACCCTCTATGCACTGGACGTGGAACAGCTGCCGGTGGCCGGCAACCTCGAAGGTTCGGTGGTGGTGACGGCGCTACGCGACCATGTCCTGGCGCAGGCCTCCCTCACCGGCCTGTACACCCTCAACCCCAGCGCCATACCGCGCACCTGAAAACCCGCATGACCGACATCCTGCTGATCCGCCACGGCGAAACCGACTGGAACGTGGACAAGCGCCTGCAAGGGCATATCGACATTCCGCTCAACCAGGCCGGCCAGCGCCAGGTCCTGGCACTGGGCGAGCTGCTGGCCGAGGAGGGCATCGATGCCATCTTCGCCAGCGACCTGCAGCGCGCTCGTGACACCGCGCAGGCGGTGGCCCATGCCAGCGGACGGCAGGTGGCCATCGATACCGGCTTGCGCGAGCGCTGCTATGGCGCCTTCGAAGGTCTGCGCCATGTGGAGATCGAGGCCCGCTATCCCGAGGCCTATCGGCAGTGGAAAGCCCGCGAGCCGGACTTCCGCTACCCGGCCGGCGAGCGTATCGCCGAGACCATGCGCGAGTTCTACGAGCGCTCGGTCGCGGCGGTGCAGCGGGTACTGGCCTCGGGCCAGTACCGCAAGGTGGCCATCGTCACCCATGGCGGCGTGCTGGAGTGCATCCATCACTGGGCCAGCCAGAGCTCCTTCGCCCAGCCGCGCAACTTCGACATCTTCAACGCCAGCGTCAACCGCCTGCACTGGGATGGCCAACGCGCCCATATCCGTTCCTGGGGCGAGATCGGTCACCTCCAGCGCGAGACGCTGGACGAGGTCGACCGCTGAATCCGCACGCCGGGCCGCGGCCCGCGGCCCGGATTCTTGCAGGATGGCAATCAGGATTGGCATACTGCCAACAATTGATTTTGCCCAATAAATAATCAGCCCCAAAGATGTAACCGCGCCCGATTCTTGTTGGGCGAGGCCGTCAATCGCGCTAAAATAGCGCCCTTCCCCGTACCTCCCCCTGATCCACGTCGTGAACATTGGGCCTTACTCCCTGCGAAACAACGTGTTCGTCGCTCCCATGGCGGGCGTGACCGACCGTCCATTCCGCCAGCTGTGCAAGCAGCTGGGGGCAGGGTATGCCGTATCCGAGATGGCGGCTTCCGATCCCCGGCTGTGGCACAGCGAGAAGACCTCGCGCCGTATCAACCACGATGGCGAGATGGAGCCCAAGGCGGTGCAGATCGCCGGGGCCGATCCCGTCATGCTGGCCGATTGCGCGAAGTACAACGTCGAGCGCGGCGCCCAGATCATCGACATCAACATGGGCTGCCCGGTCAAGAAGGTCTGCAACAGCTGGTGCGGTTCAGCCCTGCTGCAGGACGAGGAACTGGTGGCGCGCATCCTGGATGCGGTGGTGTCGGCGGTGGACGTGCCGGTGACGCTGAAATTCCGCACCGGCTGGGACCGCGCCAACAAGAACGCCCTGAAGATCGCCGCCCGCGCCCAGGCGGCCGGCATCGCCATGCTGACGCTGCACGGTCGCACCCGCGCCGACGGCTACAGCGGCCATGCCGAGTACGAGACCATCGCCGCCGTGAAGGCTGCCGTCAGTATTCCGGTGGTGGCCAATGGCGACATCACCACGCCCGAAAAGGCGCGCGAGGTCCTGCGCATCACCGGGGCTGATGCCGTCATGGTCGGCCGCGCCGCACAGGGGCGTCCCTGGATCTTCCGCGAGATCGACCACTTCCTGCAGACCGGCGAACACCTGCCGGCGCCGCTGGTGAGCGAGGTCGTGCAACTGATGGATGAACACCTGCAGGCCCACTACGCGTTCTACGGCGAGTACTTGGGCGTGCGCACGGCGCGCAAGCATATCGGCTGGTATGTGCGCGAACTGGCCGGCGGCGAGCAGTTCCGTCGCGGCATGAATCGCATCGAAGACTGCAACCAGCAGTTGCAGGCGGTGCGGCAGTTCTTCGCCGACCAGGCAGTGCACGGCGAGCGTCTGCAATACGGTCTGGTGGATGAGGTGGCCCTGGCCGCCTGAGCGAACGAGCAATGGCCCGACCGCCCGGCAGGGACGGAGATCGGGCTTGGGGTACCGGGTATCGGATGCGCCTTGCGCGCAATTGATCAACAACACGGCAGGTCACGCAGGCAGGCGCGCAGTTCACAACAGCGAGCGTCGCCGGCAGTGGCCACACCGGAAAAAAACAGAAGCAGCAACGCCATGAGCAAAGAAAGTATCGAGGATGTCGTCAAGAAGAGCCTGGAAAAGTATTTCCGGGATCTCGGAGAGCAACTCCCCACCAATGTCTACGACATGGTGCTGGCCACGGTCGAAAAACCGGTCTTCGAGACCGTGATGGCGCGCGCCGAGGGTAACCAGTCCCAGGCCGCCGAGATCCTCGGCATCAACCGCAATACGCTGCGCAAGAAGCTGCAGCAGCACGGCCTGCTGTAGCCCGCGCGAGGCCGGCGCCGCAGTGCAGGGGGCCGGTTCATGCAGGGGTGCAGCTTCCTTCCACGGTTTTTCAGGTTTCCTTTCCCTTACCAGTCTTGCCTACCATGATCAAACAAGCACTCATTTCCGTATCCGACAAGGCAGGCGTGCTCGAATTCGCGCGCGCGCTGTCCGCCATGGGCGTCAACATCCTGTCCACCGGCGGCACCGCCAAGCTGCTGGCCGACAATGGCGTGCCGGTCACCGAAGTGGCCGACTACACCGGTTTCCCGGAAATGCTGGATGGCCGCGTGAAGACGCTGCATCCCAAGGTGCATGGCGGCATCCTGGCGCGTCGTGACTTCCCCGAGCACGTGGCCGCCCTGGACCAGCACGGCATCCCCACCATCGACATGGTGGTGGTGAACCTGTATCCCTTCCAGCAGACCATTGCCAAGCAAGAGTGCTCCCTGGAAGACGCCATCGAGAACATCGACATCGGCGGCCCGGCCATGCTGCGTTCCTCGGCCAAGAACCACAAGGACGTGATCGTCATCTGCGACCCGACCGACTACGAAGGCGTGCTGGCCGAGCTGAAGTCGGGCGGCGACCTGCCCTATGAAAAGCGCTTCGCGCTGGCCAAGAAGGTCTTTGCCCACACTGCGCAATACGACGGCGCCATTACCAATTACTTCACCTCCCTGGGCGAAGACCAGCAGCACACCACCCGCAGCGCCTACCCGTCCACCCTGAACCTTCACTTTGAGAAGGTCCAGGACATGCGCTATGGGGAAAACCCGCATCAGAGCGCCGCCTTCTACCGCGACATCAAGAAGGTCGAGGGCGCACTGGCCAACTACACCCAGCTGCAGGGCAAGGAACTGTCCTTCAACAACATCGCCGATGCCGATGCGGCGTGGGAATGCGTCAAGAGCTTCGACCCGGCCACCGAAGCGGCCTGCGTCATCATCAAGCACGCCAACCCCTGTGGCGTGGCCATCGGTGCCAACCCGCTGGAAGCCTACAGCAAGGCGTTGCAGACCGACCCGACCTCGGCCTTCGGTGGCATCATCGCCTTCAACCGCGAAGTGGATGCGGCTGCGGCCGAAGCGGTGGCCAAGCAGTTCCTGGAAGTGCTGATCGCCCCGTCCTTCAGTGCTGAAGCCAAGCAGATCTTCGCCGCCAAGCAGAACGTGCGCCTGCTGGAAATCGCGCTGGGCAATGGCCTGAACGGCTACGACTTCAAGCGTGTCGGCGGTGGCCTGCTGGTGCAGTCGCCGGATGCCAAGAACGTGCTGCTGGCCGACGTGAAGGTGGTCAGCAAGAAGCAGCCGACCCAGCAGCAACTGCAGGACCTGATGTTTGCCTGGCGCGTGGCCAAGTTCGTCAAGTCCAACGCCATCGTCTTCTGCGGCAATGGCATGACCCTGGGTGTGGGCGCCGGCCAGATGAGCCGCATCGACTCCGCCCGCATCGCCTCGATCAAGGCGCAGAACGCCGGCCTGACCCTGGCGGGTTCTGCCGTGGCCTCCGACGCCTTCTTCCCGTTCCGCGACGGCCTGGACGTGGTGGTTGATGCCGGTGCCACCTGCGTCATCCACCCGGGTGGCTCCATGCGCGACCAGGAAGTCATCGACGCCGCCAACGAGCGCGACGTGGTGATGCTGCTGACCGGAACCCGTCACTTCCGTCACTGATCATCTGCATGCTTTAAACAAGAACGCCCGGCCATATGCCGGGCGTTCTTGTTGGTGGGTTCGGTTTGCCTTCGCTGTTGTTTGCGCGGTCGCCTGCGCTCAGGATTGCTCCGGAACCAGGCCCTCATGCATCGCAATCCGGCTCAGCGCCATTTCGAAGCGCTGGCGCGATTCCGCCGTCAATTGCTGCAGGTACTGGTGCAACTGCGCATCGGCCTCGTTGCGATTGGCGCACTGCGCGCTGTAGCGCTCGAACTGCGACAGCTGCATCAGCAACTCCGCCACATGGCGCGGGCATTCGCAGGCCACCGTGGTGGACCGGTTGGCGAAGGCGATCAACTCATTGTCGCTCCAGCGGCGTGCCACCGGCGCCTGCTGCGACCAGGCCGGTTCGCTGCGCGCCGGCACCGTCAGCGCCATCAGTGCGCGCAGCCATTGCAGGATCACCACATCGGGTTGCGGCGCCCGCAACAGGCTGATGCCCACTGCGGCCAGCGTCTCGCATACTGCTTCGCTGGCAAAGCCATACAGCACCGCCATCGGCAAGCCACTCAAGGCCGGTGCCGAACTCTCCAGCGCTCCCAGCCAGCCGGCATGCAACTGCGGCTCGTGCAGCAGCAGGGCGTCGACTTCTTCCCGTTTCAGGCTCAGGGCGGCCTGCTGGACGCTCTCGAAGGGTCCCAGCAACTGCAGCGGACGGCCCAGGCGCTGCAGCAGGCCTGGCTTGTCCAGCCGCTGCGCCAGGGTGGCGCCGATCACCGCCACCCGCCACTGGCCCTGCGCCGTCTGCGGCGGGGTGGGGCGCACGGCGTGCAGTTCGGCATGGGTGGCCGCGACCTGTTGCAACTGCTCCATGTCCAGCCCGGCCAGGCTCCCGATGGCATGACCGAGCTCGGTCAACTGCCGGATCAAGGCCAGGCGCCGCACATCGGCTTCCGAATACAGGCGCTGCCCGCTGGGCGAGAGCTTGCCTTGGGTCAGCGCATAACGACGCTCCCACACGCGCAGGGTCGCCACCGGCATGCGCAACATGCGGGCCACGGCTCCGGTGCGGCGCAATGACTCGGTCGCGGGTTTGTCTGCGGGAGGGGCGGACTGCTGCGGCTGGTCTGTGCTCATGATCTCTCTCGTTGAATCAGGAATGACGCAGAGTATAGGTGATAAATCGCGGATTTGAATCAAGGTTGAACCATTTATTGCGTACAATCCTGAGTCATGAAATCCACCCGCCAGGCCAACGCTCATCGCGGCAACAGGCCCTAGCAAACCCTGCGCCGTCTGCGGCTTGCCCATGACCTGGCGGCGCAAGTGGGCCAGGAACTGGGATGACATCAAATACTGTTCCGACGCCTGTCGCCGCAAGCCTGCCCACGCTGCTTCCTGAGGAGTCGAGTCATGTACCGCAAACACCAATTCGACCTGGTGCTGGATGCCGTGTCACCGGAAGAAGCGGCGCAAGCCGCGCCGCAAGTCCTGGCGCCTCCTGCGCTGCCCACCCTGGCCGCCGCCCGCCAGCGTATCGCCGCCGTGCGCCCGGGGGCCTATGCCCGCACCCGCAACAGCCTGGAGGGTGCCGTGACAGGGCTGTCGCCCTACCTCACCCATGGCATGGTCACGTTGCGCGAGGTGCTGGCTGGCGTCTGCGCGCGCCATGCGCTGGAGGTGCAGCACAAGTTCGTCTATGAACTGGGCTGGCGCGCGTTCTACCGCTATGTCTGGGCGCGCCGTGGCGCCCGCATCTTCGATTCGCTGCATCCCGGTCCGCTGCCGGAGTCGGCCTATGCGCGTGAGTTGCCGGCCGATATCCGCGAGGGTGCCACCGGGCTGCCGGTGATCGACCAGGCCGTGCGCACCCTGTATGCCACCGGAACCCTGCACAACCACGCCCGCATGTGGCTGGCCAGCTATATCGTGCATCTGCGCAAGCTGCACTGGCGCGCCGGTGCCGACTGGATGGTCGGTCACCTGCTGGATGGCGACCTGGCCAGCAATCACCTGAGCTGGCAGTGGGTGGCCGGCACCGGCAGTCACAAGCCCTATCTCTTCAATGCCGAGAATGTGGCCAAGTACGCGCCTGCTGCCTGGCATAGCCCGGGTACAGTACTCGACACCAGCTATGAAGCGCTGGGCCAGATCGCCCTGCAGCCCGATCCGGTGGCGCCTGAACCTGCGGCCTCCGCCCGCGCTTGCCCGCGCATTGCCGAGCCCCCCCTGCTGGCGGCACCCCCGGCCAGCCTGGATAGCGTCGCCCCCGACCCGCAGGCCGTGGCCGGGCGCGACGTCTGGCTGGTTCATCCCTGGAGCCTGGGCGAACTGCCAGCTGATCTTGCACCCGATACGCTGGTGGTGGGGCTGTACCTCTCCGACTTCCACCTGTTTTGGCCGTGGAGCCAGCGCCGCTGGGATTTCGTCGGTGCGCGCATGCGCGAGCTTGCACCGCTGTGCTGGCACGGCGACGCCGCCAGCGTGGGACGCGCCCTGAAGGTGGCACGCAGCGTGCGCTGCCAGTCCGATCCGCACCTGGCACCGTGGCTGCCGCTGTGGGCGCAATGCAGCGCGCCGCCCGGACTGTTTCCGCCGGTGGACAAGCCCAGCGATCTGTTCACCCAGTGGTGGCGACGCAGCACCCATGGCCTGCGTGACGCGGCCGAGCTGCTGGCGCGGGCGGGCCACTGCGATGGCTGACGGCGAGGAACGCAACAGCGGGAATCAGAAGGATGAGCTGACCGTGCTTTACGACGGCGCCTGCCCGCTCTGCCGCCGTGAGATCGGTCTGTACCAGCGCCTTGGCGAGCAGGCGCCGCTGCGCTTCTGCGACATCAGCCAGCCCGATCTTGGCTCCCACTTGCCATCCGGCCTGACGCGCGAGCAGCTCCTGGCGCGCTTCCATGTGCAACGCGCCGACGGTGTGGTCTTCAGCGGGGCAGCGGCCTTCGTGCAGCTATGGGCGAGCTTGCCAGGCTGGCGCTGGCTGGCCCGTCTGGCGCGCCTGCCCGGGATGCTGTGGCTGATGGAGCGCTCCTACCGTGGCTTCCTGCACCTGCGGCCGGCGCTCCAGCGTCTGGTCCTGCGCCTGGAAGGGCGCTCGCGGCGGTCCTGATGTCGGTCGGCCTGGTCTGGTTCAAGCGCGACCTGCGCTTGCGCGATCATCAACCGCTGGCGCAGGCGGCACAGTGCGAACGCGCCTTTGGCCTGTTCATCATCGAACCGGCCTGGTTGCAGAGTTTCGAATGCGATCCGCGCCACGTGGATTTCCTGCTGCGCTCGCTGCAGCCGCTGCAGATCGAGCTGCGACAGCGTGGCATGCCGCTGTTGGTGCGCATCGGCGAGGCGGTGCAGGTGCTGGAAGCGCTGCGTCGTGAATGGAACGTCACCCATCTCTTCAGCCACGAAGAAACCGGCCCCGCCTGGAGTTATGCCCGTGATATTTCGGTCGGCCGCTGGAGTCGCATCCAGCATGTCCACTGGCAGGAATGGCCGCAGACCGGCGTGATCCGCCGCCTGCGCAGTCGCGATGGCTGGGCGGCGCGCTGGCTGCAGCGTATGGAGGCGCCGCAGGTGGCGATGCCTGTCGGCTTTTGCGCCCCACCGGGGATGCAGCCCGATCCGCTGCCCACGCTGGCCGATCTCGGCCTGCGCACGCCGCGCCTGCAGCCGCCCGCCGGGGAAGCCGATGCCTGGGAGCGCCTGCGCGCCTTTCTCGGCGGTGATGGACGCGATTACCGGCGGGCTCTGTCCAGCCCCCTGACTGCGCCTGAAGCCTGCAGCCGTCTCAGCGCGCACCTGGCCTTCGGCACGTTGTCCATGCGCAGCGTGCACCAGGCCACCGAGCTGGCCATCGAACACACACCGGACCGCGAGCTGGCCTACGGTCTGCGCGGCTTTTCCAGCCGCCTGCGCTGGCATTGCCACTTCATGCAGAAGCTGGAAGACCAGCCCGATCTCGAATGGCGCAATATCGCCCGCTCGCTCGATGGCCTGCGCCCCGGAGATGGCGGGCCGTGGGGCGCACTGGCACAGGAACGCTTCGATGCCTGGTGCGAAGGGCGTACCGGCTATCCCATGGTGGACGCCTGCATGCGCCAGCTATGCAGCACCGGCTGGCTCAACTTCCGCATGCGCGCCATGCTGGTCAGCTTCGCCGCCTACCACCTGTGGCTGCATTGGCGCGCGCCGGGATTGTTCCTGGCACGCCAGTTCCTGGATTTCGAACCCGGCATCCACTGGAGCCAGATGCAGATGCAATCCGGCACCACCGGCATCAATACCTTGCGCATCTATTCGCCGGCCAAGCAGGCGCGGGACCATGATCCCCTGGGTGAGTACGTCCGGCGCTGGGTGCCGGAATATGGCACGCCAGCCTATCCCGCGCCCATCGTCGACGAAAAGAGCGCGCTGGCCCAGGCCAAGGAGGCGCTCTATGGCCACCGTCACAGCCCGGTCGCCCGTCAGGAAGCCGACGCCATCCAGGACAGGCACGGCTCGCGCAAGAGCGGCCTGCCCGCGACCACGCAGCGACGCGGCCGCAAAAAGACCGCCGACCCCGGTCAGGGCGTGTTGTTCTAGGGCCTGGGTCGGTCCGATCGGTTAGACTGGCGGGCATGAAAATCCTCGGTATCGACCCTGGCTTGCGCACCACCGGTTTCGGAGTCATCCACAAGCAGGGCAACACGCTGTCCTATATCGCCTCCGGCACCATCAAGACGCCGGATGGCGATCTGCCGTCCCGGCTCAAGGTGATCCTCTCCAGCGTCGGCGAGGTGGTGCGGACCTATGCCCCTGATTGCGCTGCCATCGAAAAGGTGTTCGTCAACGTCAACCCGCAGTCCACGCTGCTGCTGGGGCAGGCCCGGGGCGCGGCGATCTGCGCCATGGTCGCGGCCGACCTAGCGGTGGCCGAATACACGGCGCTGCAGGTCAAGCAGGCCGTGGCAGGCCATGGGCGGGCGCAAAAGGCGCAGGTGCAGGAAATGGTGGCGCGGCTGCTGAAACTGCCGGGGTTGCCCGGCACCGACGCCGCCGATGCGCTGGGCGTGGCGATCTGCCATGCGCACGGGGGAGGGGTCTTGTCCGACCTGGGAGCGTTGGCCCCGGCGCTGGCACGCAAGGGCATCCGCATGCGCGGCGGGCGGCTGGTCGGTTAGTCTTTCGTCTTGAAGAGCGACAGCACGCGCTGCGCCAGCTTCACCATCACCAGCACCACCGCACCGGCGACCACGCCGAAGAGCGCATTCAATACTGCAGGCGCAATCGCGCCCAGTACCGGGCCGATCACCGCAACGCCCTCTACGGCAACCGCTGCCGCTTCGATGGCGTGATGGGCGAACGGCAGGCCGTGGGTCAGGATGCCACCGCCCACCATGAACATGGCGACGGTGCCGATCACCGACAGGCTGCGCATCATCTTCGGCGCCGCCGCCAGGATGGCGCGGCCCACCGCAGCCTTCAGACGGCCCCAGGCGCTGGAGCCGGCGTGCTGCACCAGGTAGAGGCCACCATCGTCGAGCTTGACGATGCCCGCTACCAGGCCATAGACACCGGCCGTCATGATCAGCGCAATGCCCACCAGTACCGTGATCTGCTGCTGCAGCGGGGCGCCGGCCACTGTCCCCAGCGTGATGGCGATGATCTCGGCCGAGAGGATGAAGTCGGTGCGCACGGCATCCTTGATCTTCTCGCGCTCGTAGCTGACCGGGTCGACTTCCTCGGGGGCGGTGGCGGCGACCTCGTGGTGTTGCTCGTCATGCGGCAGGTATTTGTGGGCCAGTTTCTCGAAGCCCTCGAAGCAAAGGAAGGCGCCGCCCAGCATCAGCAGCGGCGTCACCGCCCAGGGAATGAAGGCGCTGATGGCCAGCGCCGCCGGCACCAGGATGGCCTTGTTCTTCAGCGAGCCCTTGGCGACCGCCCACACCACCGGCAGTTCGCGCTCGGCGCGCACGCCGCTGACCTGCTGGGCATTGAGGGCCAGGTCGTCGCCCAGCACGCCGGCGGTCTTCTTGGCCGCCATCTTGGTCATCAGGGAAACATCGTCGAGCACCGTGGCGATGTCGTCGATCAATGCGAAGAAGGCGCTGCCGGCCATGGTTGTCCTTTATTCAAGCTTGTTATCGTTGGATACTGTTTATCCGAACAGTGCTGTATCATCCCGGGATTATCACAGAAGCTGCAGCTCACGCACATCAAAGACGCCATGATCGGTCGCCTCTCAGGAATTCTTCTAGAAAAAATCCCCCCGAATCTGCTGGTCGACTGCCAGGGCGTCGGCTACGAGGTGGTGGTGCCGATGAGCACCTTCTACAACCTGCCCGGGCTGGGTGAGAAGGTGACGCTGCTGACCCACCTCGCCATCCGCGAGGATGCCCACATCCTGTTCGGGTTTGGGACCGCCGAGGAACGCAATACGTTCAAGGAACTGATCAAGATTTCCGGCGTCGGCGCCCGTACCGCGCTGGCCATCCTCTCGGGCATGTCGGTGGCCGACCTGGCCCAGGCCGTCACGCTGCAGGAGGCCGGTCGCCTGACCCGCGTGCCGGGCATCGGCAAGAAGACCGCCGAACGCCTGTTGCTGGAACTGAAGGGCAAGCTCGGTGCCGACCTGGGCGCGGTGGCCGGCGTGGTCCACAGCGACGCCACGGCCGACATCCTCAACGCCCTGCTGGCACTGGGTTATTCGGACAAGGAAGCCAGCCTGGCCATGAAGCAGGTTCCCAAGGACGCCAGCGTCTCGGACGGCATCAAGCATGCCCTCAAGGCCCTCTCCAAGGGCTAGGCCAGGGCCGACAAGGATCAGAGCATGAGCATCCAGACCGACGATTTCTCCGAACAGCGCATCATCGCCGCCACTCCGGCCTCGGCCAACGAGGAGGCCATCGAACGCGCCCTGCGGCCCAAGCACCTGGACGAATACGTCGGCCAGGAAAAGGTCCGCGCCCAGCTGGAAATCTTCATCTCGGCCGCCCGCAAGCGCGGCGAACCGCTCGACCACACCCTGCTGTTCGGCCCGCCCGGCCTGGGCAAGACCACCATGGCCCACATCATCGCCCGCGAGATGGGCGTGAACCTGCGCCAGACCTCCGGCCCCGTGCTGGAGCGCGCCGGCGACCTGGCGGCGCTCCTGACCAATCTGGAAGCCAACGATGTGCTCTTCATCGACGAAATCCACCGCATGTCGCCGGTGGTGGAGGAAATCCTCTACCCGGCCCTGGAGGATTATCAGATCGACATCATGATCGGTGAAGGCCCTGCAGCCCGCTCGGTGCGGCTGGACCTGCAACCCTTCACCCTGGTCGGCGCCACTACCCGCGCCGGCATGCTGACCAACCCGCTGCGCGACCGCTTCGGCATCGTCGCCCGGCTGGAGTTCTACACCCCGCCCGAGCTGGCGCGCATCGTCACCCGCAGCGCCGGACTGCTCAACGCCCCCATCGTCGACGATGGCGCGCTGGAAATCGCCCGCCGCAGTCGTGGCACGCCGCGTATCGCCAACCGCCTGCTGCGCCGGGTGCGCGACTATGCCGAAGTCAAGGGCCAGGGCCGCATCACCCGCGAGATGGCCGACGCCGCCCTGGTCATGCTGGACGTGGACCCGGTCGGCTTCGACCTGATGGACCGCAAGCTGCTGGAGGCCGTGCTCTTCAAGTTCGGCGGCGGACCGGTGGGGCTGGACAACCTGGCCGCTGCCATCGGCGAGGAACGCGACACCATCGAAGACGTGCTGGAACCCTACCTGATCCAGCAGGGTTACCTGCAACGTACCCCGCGTGGCCGCATCGCCACCGGCGCGGCCTACCAGCACTTCGGCGTGGCAGCCCCGCGCACCGGTCCCAATGGCGAGCTGTGGGGCGCCTGACCCATCCGTGACATTCAGTTTTCTCGTCAGTTAAGTGACTTTTGCAGCAGCTGAAAAACAGCATGACGCGTGGCGAGGCAATCAGATGAAATTTTTGTCAGATCTCGTCAAAAAGCGAGTTTTTGCTTGTGCAAAAATTAATCGTCATCGACAATGGATAGCTATTCACTATCTTTCGATGTGAGCCCTCCATGCTAATGTCGAGCCAAGCCCTTCGATACGCGCATCAGCTGCTCGATGCGCGCGCCCAGTCTCGCATCATCCCGCGCATCTCCGAATCCGAACCGCTGTCGGTGGACGATGCCTACGACATCGCCCACAACATCCGCAATATCCGCGTGGCCCAGGGCGAGCAGCCCATCGGCCGCAAGATCGGCTTCGTGGTGCGCAAGAACTGGGAACGTTACGGCATCATCGACGACACCCGCATCCCCACCTGGGCGCCGATGTGGGACACCACCGTGCGCTTTGCCGAGGACAACCACGGCGCGCAATCGCTGGCCGGTGCGGTGCAACCGCGTATCGAGCCGGAAATCGTCCTCAAGCTGGGCAAGACCCCGGCCCCCGATGCCTCGCTGGATGAACTGGCCGACTGCCTGGAGTGGATGGCGCATGGTTTCGAAATCGTGGTCTGCCCCTTCCCCAACTGGGAATTCACGGTGGCCGATTCGATTGCCGCCTTCGGCCTGCACGGCACCCTGATCGTGGGCGAGCCGCATGTACTCTCCTCGGCCACCAAGCATCACCTGCCGCAGATCCTGGCCAGCGCCAGCGTCTCGCTGTCCTGCAATACCGAGAGTTCCAGCGTGCTGCGTGCCGCCGGCTTCTGCAATGACGAGATGGACAGCCCCCTGCACGCGCTGTGGCACCTGCACCAGCTGTTGCAGAAGCAGAGCCGCTTCCGCCAGTTGCAGGCGGGCGAAATCATCAGCACCGGCACCTGGACCGACGCCTGTCCGATCGAACCGGGCCAGACCTGGACCACCGCTTTCTCCGGCGTGACCCTGCCGGGTCTGACGGTATCCTTCGTCTAGCTACGGGACGGCGTTTTCATCTTGGCCATCTGGGTTGATGCGGACGCCTGTCCGGGCGTGATCAAGGAGATGCTGTTCCGGGTCGCCGACCGTACCGGCATCATCGTCACGCTGGTGGCCAACCGGCCGCTGCGCACCCCGCCTTCACGCTTCATCAAATCCATGGTGGTCCCGGCCGGCTTCGACGTGGCCGATCGCGAGATCGACCGTCAGGTCGCGCCCGGTGATCTGGTGGTCACCGCCGACATCCCGCTGGCGGCCGACGTCATCGGCCGCGGCGCGCTGGCGCTCAATCCGCGCGGCGAGCTCTATACCGGCCAGAACATCGGCCATCACCTCAGCACCCGCAACTTCATGGAAGAACTGCGCAGCAGCGGCGTGGAAACCGGTGGCCCGGCCGCCTTCAGCACCAGCGACGGGCGCGCTTTCGCCCGTGAACTGGACCGCTACGTCCTCAAGGCCGCCCGCCCCGCCTGAGTCGCGCTTACTGTTCGCGCAGCCAGGTCTGGGTCCGACCCAGCATGGGCATGCCGACATAGCCGCGCACGTTGAGCTTCTGGCCATCGTCGACCACGCTCAGCTTGCTCTTGTAGACCTTGCCATTGGCCGGATCGATGATTTGCCCACCGTTGTACTCGTCCCCGTCCTTCTTCAGGCCCGACAGAATGGTCATGCCGATGACCGGCTTGTCCTTGAGCTCGCCCTCGCATTTCTGGCAGACCGGGTTCTGGTCTTCCTCGGGGGCGCGGAACAGCTTTTCTATCCGGCCGCTCAACTCGCCATTGTTCTCGGTGATGCGGATCAGTGCCTTGGGCTTGCCGGTGGTGTCGTCGATACTCTTCCACAAGCCCAGCGGCGAGCCATCGGCCCAGGCGGCGGTGCTGGCCAGCAGGCCGGCGATGAGCAGGGTGCGCCCGAGCAGGCGGGCGGGGGACGGGGTGCGGGTCATGCTGGTCTCCTGTTGATCAAGTCGAATGCCATAAAAAAGCACGATTGTTCTAATTTTTTCGATCCAGTCTAGACAAGCCCGCCCTGCAAGGCAAGCACAAAAAACAAAAGCCGCCGTCCCGGACGGGGACGACGGCTTTGGCAGGAAAAGGCCGGCTTACTTCAGCTTGGCCAGTTGTTCCTTCACTTTTTCCAGTGTTGCGCTGAAGTTGGCGACACGTTCCTTCTCCTGCGCCACCACGGCCTCAGGGGCACGCGCCACGAAGCTCTCGTTGGACAGCTTGCCGTTGGCCTTGGCGATCTCGGTGGTCAGGCGGGTGACTTCTTTGCCCAGGCGCTCACGCTCGGCGGCCACATCGATTTCTACCTTGAGCATCAGCTTGACTTCGCCGACGATGGCCACCGGTGCCGGCGACTCCGGCAGCTGCGCCACGATCTGTGCTTCCGACAAGCGTACCAGGCCTTGCAGGTAGGGCAGGAAGGACTCCACCGCAGCGGTGTCGGCCGCTTCCACGATCAGCGGCACGCGCAGCGACGGCGCCAGTTGCATCTCGCCACGCAGGTTGCGGCAGGCATCGGTGTAGGCCTTGAACTGGGCGACCCAGGCTTCGGCTTCGGTGTCGATCTTTTCCAGGTCCGGACGCGGATAGGCTTGGCGCATGATGGAGTCGCCCGCCGGATCGGGCTTGCGGTCCGTCAGCGGCGCCACGCTCTGCCACAGCTGTTCGGTAATGAAGGGCAGCACCGGGTGCGCCAGGCGCAGCACGCTTTCCAGCACGCGCAGCAGGGTGCGGCGGGTAGCGCGTTGTTGCGCCTCGTTGCCGCTCTGGATCTGGGCCTTGGCCATTTCCAGGTACCAGTCGCAATACTCGTCCCAGACGAACTTGTAGATGGCAGTGGCGATGTTGTCGAAGCGATAGTCGGCAAAGCCCTTTTCCACCTCGGCCTCGGTACGCTGCAGCAGCGATACGATCCAGCGGTCAGCCTTGGAGAACTGCAATTGCTCCTTGTCGCACACGCCCTTGACGTGACCGTCGAAACCGCAGTCCTGGCCTTCGGTATTCATCAGCACGAAGCGGGTGGCGTTCCAGAGCTTATTGCAGAAGTTGCGATAGCCTTCGCAGCGGTTCAGGTCGAAGTTGATGTTGCGGCCCAGGGTCGCCAGCGAGGCGAAGGTGAAGCGCAGCGCATCGGTACCGAAGGCGGGAATGCCGTCGGCGAATTCCTTGCGGGTGGCCTTTTCGATGCTGCTTGCCTGCTTGGGATTCATCAGGCCAACCGTACGCTTGGCCACCAGTTCATCCACGCCGATGCCGTCGATCAGGTCGATCGGGTCCAGCGTGTTGCCCTTGGACTTGGACATCTTCTGCCCCGAGGCATCGCGCACCAGGCCGTGCACGTAGACGGTGTCAAACGGCACCTTGCCCGTGAAGTGCGTGGTCATCATGACCATGCGCGCCACCCAGAAGAAGATGATGTCAAAGCCCGTCACCAGCACCGACGAGGGCAGGAACAGCTTGTAATCCGGGGTTTCTTCCGGCCAGCCCAGGGTCGAGAAGGGCACCAGTGCCGAGGAGAACCAGGTGTCGAGCACGTCTTCATCACGCTTGACGGTCTTGCCGCCGGCCTGTGCCTTGGCTTCTTCTTCGGTACGGGCGACATAGATGCCGCCGTCCTCGTCATACCAGGCCGGAATCTGGTGGCCCCACCACAGCTGGCGCGAGATACACCAGTCCTGGATGTTGTTGAGCCACTGGTTGTAGGTATTGGTCCAGTTCTCGGGGACGAACTTGATCTCGCCCGAAGACACCTTCTCCAGCGCGGTCTCGGCAATCGACTTGCCCGGGAAGTAGGTCCCTTCCGGCGCCGGCTTGCTCATGGCCACGAACCACTGGTCGGTCAGCATCGGTTCGATCACCACACCGGTACGGTCGCCACGCGGCACCATCAGCTTGTGCGGCTTGACCTGTTCCAAGAGGCCCAATGCATCCAGGTCCGCCACGATCTGCTTGCGCGCCTCGAAGCGGTCCAGACCCTGGTACTTCTCGGGGGCGTTCTCGTTGATGGTCGCCTTGAGGGTGAAGACGCTGATCTTTTCCAGGTTGTGGCGGGCGCCGACCTGGTAGTCGTTGAAGTCGTGCGCCGGGGTGATCTTCACGCAGCCGGTGCCGAATTCCTTGTCGACGTATTCATCCTGGATGATCGGAATCTCGCGGCCCACCAGCGGCAGCTTGATCATCTTGCCCACCAGCGGCGCATAGCGCTCGTCGGTCGGGTCCACGGCCACGGCGACGTCGCCCAGCATGGTTTCCGGACGGGTGGTGGCGACCACGATGTGACCGCTGCCATCGGCCAGCGGATACTTGATGTGCCACATGGAGCCGTCTTCTTCCTCCGACACCACTTCCAGGTCCGAGACGGCGGTGCCCAGCACCGGGTCCCAGTTCACCAGGCGCTTGCCGCGATAGATCAGGCCTTGTTCGTAGAGGCGCACGAACACTTCGGTGACAGCCTTGGACATCTTCGGGTCCATCGTGAAGTATTCACGGGCCCAGTCGGTGGAGGCGCCCATGCGGCGCATCTGGCCGGTGATGGTGGAGCCGGATTTCTCTTTCCACTCCCACACCTTCTCGACGAACTTTTCACGGCCCAGGTCGTGGCGCGAGACCTTCTGCGCATCCAGCTGGCGTTCCACCACGATCTGGGTGGCGATACCGGCGTGGTCGGTGCCGGGAATCCAGGCGGTGTTGAAGCCGCGCATGCGGTGGTAGCGCGTCAGGCCATCCATGATGGTCTGGTTGAACGCGTGACCCATGTGCAGGGTACCGGTCACATTGGGCGGCGGCAGCTGGATGGAAAACGAGGGCTTCTCCGCGTCGGTGGTGGCGGCGAAGTAACCGCGCTTTTCCCACTCCTCGCGCCAGAATTTCTCAATCTCGGCAGGCTCGAACGACTTGGCTAATTCCATGATTTGACGTGTGTTTTTGCGAAACCCAACATTATAAGGGACGGGGAGGGCAAATCCCTCCACGGGCGCGAAATTGACGTGTCCTCGGGTGCAGGGCAGAAATGCGCTAGGGCGACCCTCAACATGTTGCTGCCAGGCAGCCTGATGGCTTCAATTGCCGCGCTGCACCTCCAGCTCATCCAAAATGAAGCCTTGTTCATCGCTGTATTTGGAGTAGAATCCGGCCCACGACAAGGTCCGCGCAAGCGGCCCGCGTCGCATCGCTAGGGGTCCTGGCACCGGAGCACATGCTCTGGCAGCCGGGTGAGAAATACCCTTGAACCTGATCTGGATAATGCCAGCGAAGGGAAGCAACCGGCAGCATGACGTACCCACGGCACCGTCCCATCCCCGCCGTCCGTCCTCTTCCGCAACCTCCTTTGCTGGCTCCGAGCCATGAGTCATCAAGCAAAGGAGCCGAAATGAATGCCAACCCGAAATTCCTGTCCGCGACGGCCACCGTCGACGAGGCAGCCGTCCAGCCTCTCCCGAATTCCCGCAAGATCTACGTGACCGGCTCGCGCCCCGACATCCGCGTGCCCATGCGCGAGATCAGCCAGGCCGATACCCCGGCCATGTTCGGCTCGGAAAAGAATCCCCCGATCTATGTCTACGACACCTCCGGCCCCTATACCGACCCGGACGTCAAGATCGACATCCGCGCCGGTCTCTCCACGCCGCGCCTGCCCTGGATCCTGGAGCGCGACGATACCGAAGAGCTGCCCGGCCCCACCTCCGAATACGGCCAGCAGCGCCTGAACGACGCGGACCTGGCCGAGCTGCGCTTCAACCTGCACCGCAAGCCGCGTCGTGCCAAGGCGGGTGCCAATGTCACGCAGATGCACTACGCCCGTCGCGGCATCATCACGCCCGAGATGGAATTCATCGCCATCCGCGAGAACCTGCGCCGCAAGGAATACCTGGAGCAACTGAAGGCCTCCGGCCCCATGGGCAACAAGCTGGCCGACCTGATGGGCCGCCAGCACCCGGGCCAATCCTTCGGTGCTTCCATTCCCGCCGAGATCACCCCGGAATTCGTGCGTGAGGAAGTCGCCCGTGGCCGCGCCATCATCCCCGCCAACATCAACCACCCGGAAGTGGAGCCGATGATCATCGGCCGCAATTTCCTGGTCAAGATCAATGCCAACATCGGCAATTCCGCCGTGACCTCCTCCATCGGCGAGGAAGTGGAAAAGATGACCTGGGCCATCCGCTGGGGCGGCGACAACGTCATGGACCTGTCCACCGGCAAGAACATCCATGAAACCCGCGAATGGATCATCCGCAATTCGCCGGTGCCGATTGGCACCGTGCCGATCTACCAGGCACTGGAAAAGGTCAATGGCAAGGCCGAAGACCTGACCTGGGAAATCTTCCGCGACACCCTGATCGAACAGGCCGAGCAGGGCGTGGACTATTTCACCATCCACGCCGGCGTGCGCCTGCAATACGTCCCGCTGACGGCCAAGCGCATGACCGGCATCGTCTCGCGGGGCGGCTCCATCATGGCCAAGTGGTGCCTGGCGCATCATCGCGAGTCCTTCCTCTACGAACACTTCGAAGAGATCTGCGAGATCATGAAGGCCTACGACGTCAGCTTCAGCCTGGGCGACGGTTTGCGTCCCGGCTCCATCTACGACGCCAACGACGAAGCCCAGCTGGGCGAGCTGCGCACCCTGGGCGAGCTGACCCAGATCGCCTGGAAGCACGACGTGCAGGTCATGATCGAAGGCCCCGGCCACGTGCCCATGCATCTCATCAAGGAGAACATGGACCTGCAGCTGGAGCAGTGCCACGAAGCGCCGTTCTACACCCTCGGCCCCTTGACCACCGACATCGCCCCCGGCTACGACCACATCACCTCCGGTATCGGCGCCGCGCAGATCGGCTGGTACGGCACGGCCATGCTGTGCTACGTCACCCCCAAGGAACACCTGGGCCTGCCCAACAAGACGGATGTGAAGGACGGCATCATCACCTACAAGATCGCCGCCCACGCCGCCGACCTGGCCAAGGGCCATCCCGGCGCGCAGATCCGCGACAACGCCCTGTCCAAGGCACGCTTCGAGTTCCGCTGGGAAGACCAGTTCAACATCGGCCTGGACCCCGACAAGGCGCGCGAATTCCACGACGAGACCCTGCCCAAGGACTCGGCCAAGGTGGCGCACTTCTGCTCCATGTGCGGCCCCCACTTCTGCTCCATGAAGATCACCCAGGAAGTGCGCGACTACGCCGCCAAGGAAGGCATCTCCGAGATCGACGCCTTGAAGCAGGGCATGGAAGTGAAGTCGGTCGAGTTCGTCAAGATGGGCGCCGAGATCTACTCGAAGCAGTAAGCGCAGCCATGCAGATCGAACTGAACGGCAAGCCTCACCCGCTGCCCGACGGCGCCACGCTGGAACAGCTCATTGCCGGCCTCTCCCTGGCCGGCAAGGCGGTGGCCGTGGCGGTCAATCGCCAGGTGGTGCCCGGCGCGCGCTGGCCCACGCACGCGCTGGCCGAGGCTGACAAGGTAGACGTGGTGCGTGCCATCGGCGGCGGTTGAACCGCCTATCGCCATGCAGCGCAGCTCACAGACAAGGAAACGACATGAACATGAATGACGCCCCCCTTCAGAAAGAAGACCCGGGCCTGACCATCGCCGGCAAGACCTATCGCTCGCGCCTGCTGGTGGGTAGCGGCAAATACAAGGACCTCGACGAAACCCGTGCGGCCACCGTCGCCAGCGGTGCCGAGATCATCACGGTGGCGATCCGCCGCGTCAACATCGGCCAGGACCCCAACGCCCCCAGCCTGCTGGACGCGGTGCCGCCCGCCGAATTCACCATCCTGCCCAATACCGCCGGCTGCTACAACGCCGCCGATGCCGTCTACACGCTGCAACTGGCGCGTGAACTGCTGGGCGGTCACAAGCTGGTCAAGCTGGAAGTGCTGGGCGATGAAAAGACGCTCTTCCCCAACATGCCCGAGACCCTCAAGGCCGCCGAAACGCTGGTCAAGGATGGCTTCGACGTGATGGTCTATTGCAGCGACGACCCCATCCAGGCACGCATGCTGGAAGACCTGGGCGTGGCCGCGGTGATGCCGCTGGCCTCGCTGATCGGCTCGGGCATGGGCATCCTCAACCCCTGGAACCTGTCGCTGATCATCGAGCAGTCGCGCGTACCGGTGCTGGTCGATGCCGGCGTGGGAACGGCGTCGGACGCCGCCATCGCCATGGAACTGGGCTGTGATGGCGTGCTCATGAACACCGCCATTGCCGGCGCGCGCGACCCCATCCGCATGGCACGCGCCATGAAGCTGGCGGTGGAAGCAGGTCGTGAAGCCTTCCTCGCCGGTCGCATCCCGCGCAAGTTCGCTGCCTCGACATCCTCGCCGATGGCGGGTCGCGTGGCCTGACGATGCAAGCCGCCTATCGTCCCACGCCGCCCTGCGTGCTGGTCTTCTCCGGTTCCGACCCCAGCGGCGGGGCCGGCATGCAGGCCGATATCCCGGCCATCACGGCGCTGGGGTGCCACCCGTTGTCGGTACCTACGGCGCTGACGGTGCAGGACAACGTCAGCGTCTTCGCCGTGCATGCGCTCGATCCGGATCTGGTGCGCTACCAGGCCCAGGTCTTGATCGACCGTTTCGATATCGCTGCCGTCAAGCTGGGCATCGCCGGCAGTCATGCCAATGCGGAGATGATTGCGTCGCTGATCCGGCAATTGCGCAAGCGCAATCCGGAGATGCCGGTGGTGCTTGATCCGGTGTTGGCCAACGGCCGTGGCGACCAGCTTTCGCGCGACGATGCGGCGCAGGTGATCGAACCCCTGTACGAACTGGCCACCGTGATCACGCCCAACCTCAACGAGGCGCGCCGTCTGTGTGGCGATGTCTCACCGGCGCGCCAGGCGGCACTGTTGATGGAGCGCGGTTGTGCCCATGTGTTGCTCAAGGGCGGGCATGGCCCGCAGGAGCAGGATGTGGTCAATCGCTGGTATGGGCAGTTGTTCCGTTCCGAGTTTGCGCAGGAAGCCATCGAAAGTGCCCGCTGGCGCTGGAGCCGGCTGCCGGATGAATTCCACGGCAGCGGCTGTACGCTGGCGGCGGCCCTGTCGGCCGGTCTGGCACGCGGCCTGCCCATGCGCGCAGCCATCGACCTGGCCCAGCAATACACCCAGCATGCCTTGTCCACGTCCTACGCCATCGCCGCCGGGCAGCGTATCCCCCATCGCGTTCCCGCGTTCGAACCCGTTGTTGATGCCGCCCCGGCGGCAGGAGCCTGAGATGAAACCTGACTACACCAACCATCTGCGCGGCCTCTACATCGTCACCCCGGATTGGGATGACACCGCGCAACTGCTGGCGGCCACCGAGCTGGCCCTGCAGAACGGCGCCGCACTGGTGCAGTATCGCCACAAGACCGCCGACCCCGCCCAACGGCGCGACCAGGCCAGTGCCTTGCTGGCCCTGTGCCGCCAGTATGAGGTGCCGCTGATCATCAACGACCATGTGGCCCTGTGCCTGGAGATCGATGCCGACGGCATCCACGTCGGCGGCACCGATGCCTCCATTGCCGAGGTGCGCCAGGCCGTCGGCCCGGATCGCATCGTCGGCGCCTCCTGCTACGGCACGCTAGAGCTGGCGCACGCCGCCCATCGCGATGGCGCCAGCTATGTGGCCTTCGGCGGCTTCTATCCCTCGCGCGTGAAAAAGTATGACTTCCGCACCGCGCCGGAGATCATCGCGCAATCCAAACGCGAGATTGCCCTGCCGGTGGTGGTGATCGGTGGCATCACCCTGGAAAATGCACCGCCTTTGGTGGCGCAGGGGGCCGACATGGTGGCCGTCATCAGCAGCGTCTATCTGGTGCCGGTGGCCGAGCGCAAGACGCGGGAGTTGGCCGATCTTTATCGCTCATGAATGGCGTCGATGAAGACCGTTCGGACTGAGTAGCCGCCTGGCGGCGTATCGAAGGCGCGCAGACGCTTGCACACGGTCCTGCGCCTTCGATACGACCCTGCGGGTCTACTCAGTCCGAACGGTAGCTCAATAAAAAAATGCCGTTCGCAAGAACGGCATTTTTTTATTGAGTGATACGGATCAGCCTTCCAGCAGGCTGCGCAGCATCCACGCATTCTTTTCATGCAGTTGCATGCGCTGGGTCAGCAGGTCGGCGGTCGGCTCGTCGGCAGCGGCATCGACGGCGGGGAAGAGCGAACGCGCGGTGCGGGTCACGGCTTCCTGGCCGGCTACCAGCTGGGCGATCATTTCCTGGGCGTTCGGCACGCCATCGGCTTCGGGGATCGAGGACAGCTTGGCGAATTCCTTGTACGAACCCGGTGCCGGATAGCCCAGGGCGCGGATGCGTTCGGCGATCAGGTCCACGGCCAGCGCCAGTTCGGTGTACTGGCCTTCGAACATCAGGTGCAGGGTATTGAACATCGGACCGGTCACGTTCCAGTGGAAGTTGTGGGTCTTCAGGTACAGCGTGTAGGTATCGGCCAGCAGCTTGGACAGGCCGTCGGCAATCTTCTTGCGGTCCTTGTCGTTGATGCCGATGTTGATCGAGGGGGCTGCCACGTTTTTCTTTGCCATCTTTCGCTCCTTAGCTGTTCGGTTTTTCGTAAGCGGGTGAACACAACATTGAGATTCTATTGCAAATCGCACAGGGACAAGCTGCGGCCACGCAATCTATTGATAGGACAGTGAGGCCGACGTTCCCGATTTCAATCGATTTTTGCGATCAATGCAGGCCTATAAATCAATGGGGCCGATAGATAAAAATCGATCGGCCCCATCGTTTTATTGTTCTCGTCGTATTCAGATCATGGCTTGCCGCGTTGCTGCGCGCTGCGATACAGCGACAGCGACAAGGCCACCGCGCCGATGGCCGCAATGGCCGCGAACAGGAAGACCTGTGGATACCCCAGCTGGCCGGCGATGGCACCGGCCACCGGACCGGTGATGCCCAGCGCCAGGTCGAGGAAGACGGAATATGCCGCCAGTGCCGCGCCGCGATTGGCGGGCGACACCAGGTTCACCGCTTCCACCCCCAGTGACGGGAACACCAGCGCGAAACCGAAGCCGGCCAGGCCTGCGCCCAGCAATGCCAGTTCCGGCGTGGTGGCGCTCCACAGCAGCAGCAGGCCCACCGCTTCGGTCAGGAAGCTGACCACCGCCACCCGGTAACCACCGAAGCGCGTGATGGAATTGGCGAACAGCAGGCGCGCACCGACGAAGGCACTGGAGAAGGCCGTCAGCGCAAAGGCCGCGCCGCTCCAGTGCTGGTCGGCGTAATACAGCGTGATGAAGGTGGCGATCGAGCCGAAGCCGATGGTGCCGAAGGCCAGGCCCATGCCATAGGCGAACACCTTGCGCAGCACCAGCTTGAAGGACAGCTGTTCGCCCTGCACCACCGGCGTGACCGGGCCGCCACGGGCCAGCACATAACCCAGTACGGTCAGCAGCATGCCGGCCAGGCCGATCACGGCAAAGCCCAGCGAACGATCCAGCACCACGCCCAGCGGCGCACCGATGGCCAGCGCCGCATAGGTGGCGATGCCGTTCCAGGAAATCATCTTGGCGGTGTTTTCCGAGCCCACGCGCCCCACGCCCCACATGATGGCGCCGGTACCGACCAGGCTCTCGCCCAGGCCCAGGAAGGCGCGGCTGGTGAAGAGCAGCACCAGCGACAGGAACGGCAGCGGCTGCGCCAGTGCCGACAGCAACAGCAGACCACCACTGGCCGAGCACAGCAGCATGCCGCGCATCACAGTCTGCTTGGCGCCCACGGTATCGATCATGCGGCCGGCGTTGGCACGACTGACGAAGGTGGCGAAATACTGCACGCTGATGCCCAGCCCGGCGACCACAGAGCTATAGCCCAGGTCCAGGTGGATATAGCCCGGCAACACCGCCATCGGGATGCCGATGGCCAGGTAGACCAGGAAGGTGAAGAAGGCGGTGGCGATGATCTGGCGCGTGACCTTCACTGGCGGCAGGGCGCGCACGGCTGCCGGCGCAGCGGCGGAAACGGGTGTGGAACCTGGACTACAGGAATCGTCGGACATGGCGGGGGAATTCGGAATGAGGAGGCTGCGCGCGCCGATGCGCGTGAACAGCAGTCCGAATTTTACTCCCGCCACAAAAATGCTGCAGGACAGCAAAAGATTTTTACCTGTCGATTCAGCAACTTAGTGGCATTTGTGCGACGTCGCTTGCCCGCAGGATGCGCGTCAACGGGTGCAGCGTAGCGCCGCCGTAGCCCGCTCACGCACGGCCGGTGCATAGTCGGCACCGAGGATTTCCGGCTCCAGCTCGGCCAGGTCCCGTTGCACGGCCGGCTCACACCAATGGCCTTTCAGGCGGACCAGCGCGGCCAGCAGGTCGGGCGTGAGGCGGTCCAGCACCGGGCGCACCTGCCGTTCCAGGTCGGGCGGATTGGCGAAGGGGGCATGCTGTTCCACCCGCCACTGGCGATGCAGGTCGCGCTGCACGATCTTGCCGGCATCGAACTGGTCCTGGAAGAAGCGCCGGGTCCAGGCCACGTCCAGGCCGAGAGCTTGTGCCCGGGCCGCCACATCGTCCAGGATCAGGGCTTCGCGTGCCGGGTCGTCGATGGGCGCGTGCGAATTCCACTTGCTACGCGCCACCGGTGCCGCCACGTCCAGGCGCGTCTTCTGCAGCGTCAGCAACTGTTCGACATCGGCGCGCGAGGCCGGCGGCGGGGTGGTGGCACAGGCCGTCAGGAGCAGGGCGGACAGGATGGTGAGCAGGCGGGACATCGGCAGGCGGGACATCGGCATGGGGAGCATGGGGCAGCAGGACCGTGAAGAAGGACGGATGAGGGCGCCGTAAAGACCATGGCAAGCGCCGCCCGGCAGTATAGCGCCAGCGCCGGCTGCCCGGCGCCCTCGCCAGCGCCTTATAATCGCGGGATGCAAAATCTTCTCCACAACCTCAACGAAGAGCAGCTCGCCGCCGTGACCCTGCCGGCGCAGTCCGCCCTGATCCTGGCCGGTGCCGGCTCCGGCAAGACCCGCGTGCTGACCACCCGCATCGCCTGGCTGATCCAGACCGGACAGGTCTCGCCGGCCGGCATCCTGGCCGTGACCTTCACCAACAAGGCTGCCAAGGAAATGACCTCGCGCCTGTCGGCCATGCTGCCCATCAATACCCGGGGCATGTGGATCGGCACCTTCCACGGGCTGTGCAACCGCCTGCTGCGCGCGCATCACAAGGATGCCGGACTGCCGCAGACCTTCCAGATCCTCGACACGCAAGACCAGCTCTCGGCCATCAAGCGCCTGTTGAAGCAGATGAACGTGGACGATGAAAAGTATCCGCCGCGCAACCTGATGTACTTCATCAACAGCGCCAAGGATCAGGGCCTGCGCGCCAAGGACGTCGATGCCTACGACGACTACAACCGCAAGTTCGTCGAGCTCTACGACCTCTACGACCAGCAGTGCCAGCGTGAGGGCGTGGTCGATTTCGCTGAACTGCTGTTGCGCACCTACGAACTGCTGTCGCGCAACCAGCCGCTGCGCGAGCACTACCAGAGCCGCTTCCGCCACATCCTGGTGGACGAGTTCCAGGATACCAACGACCTGCAGTACAAATGGCTCAAGCTCATGGCCGGCAACCACAACGCGGTCTTCGCGGTGGGTGACGACGACCAGAGCATCTACGCCTTCCGTGGCGCCAACGTGGGCAACATGTCGGCCTTCGAACAGGAATTCCACGTCGAGAACCTGATCAAGCTGGAGCAGAACTACCGCTCCCACGGCCACATCCTGGATGCCGCCAACGAACTGATCGCCAACAACAGCAAGCGCCTGGGCAAGAACCTGCGTACCGACGCCGGCCATGGCGAGCAGGTACGGGTCTTCGAGGCCACCAGCGACCTGCAGGAAGCGCAGTGGATCATCGAACAGGTCAAGGACCTGATCGCCGAAGGCTGGTCGCGCAGCGAGATCGCCATCCTCTACCGTTCCAACGCGCAATCGCGGGTGCTGGAGCATGCGCTGTTCAGCTCGGCCATTCCCTACCGCGTCTATGGCGGCCAGCGCTTCTTCGAGCGCGCCGAAATCAAGCACGCCATCGCCTACCTGCAGTTGATGGACAACCTGCACAATGACTCGGCCTTCCTGCGGGTGGTCAATTTCCCCACCCGCGGCATCGGTGCCAAGGCCATGGAGTCCCTGCAGGATGCAGCGCGTCAGTATGGCTGCTCGCTCTATGCCGCCGTGCCTTACGTGGCCGGCAAGGCCGGTTCTTCGCTGAATGCCTTCGTCAAGCTGATCGAAGGCGCGCGCTTCGAGACCCAGCATCTGCCCTTGCCGGAGACGGTGAAGGTGGTGCTGGACCTGTCCGGCCTGATCACGCACTATCGCAACGAGAAGGAAGGCGCTGACCGCATCGAGAACCTGGAGCAGCTGGTCAGTGCGGCCACGCTCTTCGTTTCCGAAGAAGGCTATGGCCTGGATGCGCCGGCCTTCCTCGGTCCGCAGGCGCAGGCCACGGCCGGCACCGCCATCACCACCGCCGACGGCGTGGAAGTGATCGATGCCGATGCGCCGCTGGTCACCATCATGTCGCCGCTGTCGGCCTTCCTCTCGCATGCCTCGCTGGAAGCCGGCGACAACCAGGCCCAGGCCGGCCAGGATGCGCTGCAACTGATGACGGTGCACTCGGCCAAGGGCCTGGAGTTCGACGCGGTCTTCATCACCGGCATGGAAGAGGGCCTGTTCCCGCACGAGAACAGCGCCAAGGAAGAGGGCGGGGTGGAAGAAGAGCGCCGCCTGATGTACGTGGCCATCACCCGCGCCCGCAAGCGCCTGTTCATGACCTTCTCGCAGACCCGCATGCTGCACGGCCAGACCCGCTACAACATGCGCTCACGCTTCTTCGACGAGTTGCCCGAGCAATCCATCAAGTGGCTGTCACCCAAGATCGCCCAGCACCACTGGTTCGCCAATCCCAAGTCGGCCTGGGATGAGGTGCCGGAAGCGGGCAACAACAAGATCGCCCAGAGCTTCTCGCGCCAGACCGACTCCGGCTGGCGCATCGGTCAGAACGTCGCCCATGCCAAGTTCGGCGAAGGCGTCATCGTCAACATCGAAGGGGGCGGCGGTGCGGCACGGGCGCAGATCAACTTCGGCAAGTTCGGCATGAAGCTGCTGGACCTGTCGGTGGCCAAGCTGGACAAGATCTGATCGCACCGAGGCCTGACCGCCTCGGGATCACAGGTCTTCCCAGCCCTGCGCGCGCTGACGTCGCGCGTGTTTCAGCCAGGCCCGGACCTGTTCGATATCCCCGAACGCCGCCAGCGCGGCGCGCAGGTCCTGGCCTTCCTGGCGTAGCGCCGTGATGCCCCGGTTGAGGTAGCGCATTATCTTTTCCGGCGTCAGCCTTGCCTGGGATGCCAGGCCATAGGCGCGCCTGAATTGGCGCTCGACGTGGGCGATTTCCTGATCCAGTTCGGTGAGCTGCTCCTGCAGGATGTGGTTGTAATGGGCCAGCCGCGCTTCGCTCACCGTGTCCAGTGTGTGTTGGCCGATGTGTTCCAGTTCCAGCTGCAGCTCCAGAAGCTTGAGCAAGTCATTCTTTTCATAGGCCTGGTTGACCTGCTGCATCAGCGTGGTCTTGCGGGCGCGCTCGGCCTCGTCGGGTTCGCGGTCGGGGTGCAGGGCGCTGGCCAATCGGCGATAGACCGCGCGGATGGACTGGCTCAGTTCGATGCGCTGTGCTTGCTGCTGTTGTTCGGCGGCGCGCTGCCTGGGCGGCTTTTTGCGGCTGGCACGTTGCGCATCGCGCTGCTGCGCGGCTGCCATGCGCTCCCGCTCCTGGCGCTCCAGCATGGCTTCCATGCGCTGCATGATTTCCTCGGGCGTACCGCTGGTGAAGTCGTCGTCGGCCGCGGCCGCGTCTTCCCGGTCTTGCGGTTCTGCCGCTGACCCTGGTGCATTCGGGGCCGGCGCGATGTCCTTCTCCTTATCCACATCATCCTGCCCGCCGTGCTGCTGGTAGATCAGCGCCAGCTCGGTATCGTCGCCCCGCTGCAGCAGCGCCTGCGCCATGTCGGCGATGAGGGCGGACAGGGTGATGCGCTCACCCTTGCCCAGTGCCTTGTGCGACCAGGCGTCGTGCAGGCGGTAGACCGCCTGTCGCTTCAGGCCCAGCAGTTCCTGCTCCAGTGGCAGGTAGTGGGCGGAATATTTCTTGTGGAATTCGTCGCTTGCAGTTTCCCACTCCTGCAAGCGGGCGCGGCGCTTGCCGATCTCGTCGATGAGCGTGTTGAAACTCTGCTGCGCGGGCGACAGCCGGGTGGCGGTTTGGCCGTCGACGATGCTGACGGTATGTGGTGCTGGCTTCTTCATGGGAATGCGATGGTGAGCGGTGCAGGATTATAGGGCCAGTTTTTTGGAGCCTGTCCCGCCTGCGTCAAGTGATGAAGCGACCATCCGGATACTGGGCGCACAGGAATTCGACGAAGGCCCGTACCTTTGGACTCTGCAGGCGGCGCGAGGTATGCAGCGCCCAGAGTTCGACTTCGTTGCCCATCTCACCCCATCGCTTCAATTGGCCGCTCTGCACCAGCGTTCCGGCTACCGACCACGGCAGCAGCGCTGCGCCTGCACCGGCGCAGACGGCATCCTTGACCATCATCAATGACGACAGGCGCAGCACCGGTTGTGGTGCGATCAGCAGCTTGCCTTGGCGCAGCGACCACACATCCCCATCGCGGTAGTTCGGCATCACCACGGCCGGGACGGTCTGCGTCTGGCCCGCCCGCGTACGCGGCATGGGCAGCGTGGGCGCGGCCACCAGCACCAGGCTGTCACGGGCAAAGCAGCGTCCGACCAGATTGCTGTCTTCATCAGGATTGATGCGGATGCAGAGGTCGAAATGCTCCTGCACCAGGTCCACCATGCGGTCTTCTGCGACTACCTCCAGCTCTACTTGCGGATACTGCGCCCGGAACAAGGCCGACAACCGCCCCAGCGCCAGCTGCGAGAACACCAGCGGTGCCGCAATGCGCAGGCGGCCGCGTGGCGCGGTGCTGCCTTCGCTGGCCTGGGTCATGGCCTCTTCGATTTCGCGTAGCGGACCCTCACTGCGCTGGAGCAGCAGCTGGCCGGCAGTCGTCAACGTGAGCCGTTGCGTGCCGCGTTCGACCAGGCGCACGCCCAGTTCCTGTTCAAGATCGGCCACCCGGCGTGACAAGGTGGCCTTGGCGCGGCCACTTTCCCGGCTGGCGCGGCCGAAGCTGCCGTGGGTGGCGACCAGCTGCAGATCGACGAGGGCGTTGATGTCCATGGTGTCTCAAAAATGATCCGGTGGGTCTCGATTCTATCCTCTGTGTTCCGATCATGAAACGACTTATCGTGTGTTCCATCAACCCACCGCAGTCACTTACCCACAAGGAGCCACACCATGAAAACCATTCGTTCCCTGCAACTGATGCAATACGGCGGCCCGGATACGGTCCGTATCGCCGATCTCCCGGCACCCGTCGCCGGTCCCGCACAAGTGCTGGTGCGCGTGCATGCCGCCGGCGTCAATGCCCTGGACTGGAAAGTGCGCGAAGGCCTCGTCAAGGATGCCTTCCCGCTGCCACTGCCCGCCGTGCTCGGAATCGAGCTGGCCGGCGTGGTGGAGCAGGTCGGGAGTGATGTCAGCCTGTTCAAGGTGGGCGACCGCGTCATGGGGCCGCTGGGCGGCCTGGGTGCCTATGCCGATCTGGTTGCGGTCGATGTCGACAAGCTGGCCGTGCTGCCCGAGGGTTTGAGCATGGTGCAAGCCGCGGCCTTGCCGGTGGCGGCCGTGTCGGCCTGGCAGAGCCTGCATCTGGCCGGTCCGCTCAACGCCGGCCAGCGCATCCTGATCCACGGCGCTGCGGGTGCAGTGGGTGGCTTTGCGGTGCAGTTTGCCCACCAGGCCGGTGCCCATGTCAGCGCCACCGCCCTGGGCAGTCACGCGGATTATGTGCACGGTCTGGGGGCCGACCACGTCATCGATTACCAGACCTCGCAGTTCGAGAGCCTGGTCAAGAATGTCGATCTGGTACTGGATTATGTCGGTGGCGATACCCTGGAGCGTTCCTGGTCGGTGCTGGCCGAGGACGGTGTCATCGTCAGTACCGCTTCCCCCGCCATCCTGGCCAGCACCCCGGCGGGCCGTCGCGGCCTGTGGTTCATGAATCAGCCAGACGCTGCCCGCCTGGCCGATATCGCCCGACAGGTGGCGGCGGGTCGCCTGCAGTCCCAGGTCGCAGCGGTGGTCCCCTTCGAGGACTTGCCGGCCGCCATCGAACGCAGCCGCACCTTGCCGCAAATGGGCAAGACGGTGGTGGATTTCCTGCGCTAGGCCGCACCTTGCCCATGTCCCCGGATTGATGCGGCCATTGTCGAAAAACAAGTTGAAGGCGGCCGGGTGCTGCTCCCGGCTGCAGTTCATCTTGTCCACAGGGAATCTTCATCTGGTTCGCAACAGGATGCGCTTATCTGCTTGCGTGGCTACCTACTAGAAGGTAGACTGCGTCCATGAATAGCGCTCCCACCACTTCCGAAAAGATTCTTCAATGTGCCCAGGCCTTGCTGGTGGCCGGTGGATACAACGGTTTCAGCTATGCCGACATCGGCAAGGTCATCGGTATCCGCAATGCCAGCATCCATCATCACTTCGCCAGCAAGGCGGTACTGGTGCAGACGCTGGTGCGGCAATACCGCGAGGCAGCGCAGGATGGCGTGGCGGCCATGGAGCGCAACATCACCGACCCGCTTGCCCAGTTGCGCGCCTATGCGGGTTACTGGGAAAGCTGCATGACCCAGCCTGAGTCTGCCTTCTGCGTGTGCGCCATGCTGGCGGCCGAGATGCCCATGCTGCCGCAGGAGATCGCCATGGAGGTCAAGGCGCACTTCAGGTTCTTTGCGCTGTGGTTGGAGTCGGTGCTGGAGCGCGGCCAACGCCAGGGCAGCCTGCGCTTGACCGATGCGCCCCGGGTGGAGGCCGAACGCTTCCTGGCGACCATCCATGGCGCCATGCTGTCGGCCCGGGCCTACGACGATCCCAAGATGTTCGGGGTCATCGTGCATCCCATGCTGCAGCGCCTGGCGGTGGCCTGAGCGCGCCAGGAAGCACTGAGCACACGGGACGCGAGGGATTTTGCGTCCCCTTTTTTTGATCACAAAACCTACCAATTAGTAGGTAGGACTTGTGATTGCCGAGCCGGGTGACCGGCAATGTTTGATCAACTACAACGAAAAGGAAATGCAATGTTCGGTATCTCATCCCTGGGCTGGGTCCACACGATCGGCAGCCTGCCGGCCATTCCGCTGGCCATCTACATGCTCGCCCGCTACGGGCGCATCCGTGCGCATTCGGTGCCGGGGGCGATCTATTTCGTCTCCATGCTGGTGGGTGCCCTGACGGTATTCCTGGTGGCGAAGCGACCGGAAAGCAACTTCATCGCGGTGCTGACGCTGGTGTTCCTGCTGCTGGGTTTCGGGATGAGCTTTGCCGCATCATGGCTGGGGCGTCTGGCACGGTATGTCGAGACCATCGCCTTGTCCGTGACGGTGTTCCTGCTGCTGGTGCCGGCCGTGTCGGAAACCCTGCGCCGGGTCCCGGACGGGCATCCTTTCGTCACCGACCTGAAATCGCCGCTGCTCCTGGGTGCGCAGGGGGTGTTGCTGCTGGCGCTGCTGGTGGGGATCACTGCACAGGTGATCGCGCTGCGTCGCCAGGCGCAGTCCCGCGCAGGGATGGTATCGTAATCGACACCGCGCCGGCCACGGTGCCGGCATGACATTGGAGCAGAGGATATGGCCCGAAATCCCGTGACGGCAGTGCTGCCTGTGGACCCGGTCGGCCCGGTAAGACGGGTCGATAGCGGGGTGACCTATTTCCGCCACCTGGAACTCTGGCGCGTCCATTCCGAGTTCCAGGCGGGGGAGCGGCGACGGCGGTTGCATCTGGCAAAGACGGCGCCGGTGGAGGGTGACGACGAGTTCGCGCAGAACCTGCGCGAGAGCGTGGCCCGCCAGCGCTAAGCCGGCCTCAGCTGCCCTCAGCCGCGGGCGATCATGGCCTGTACTTCTTCCCAGGTCGCGGCATAGGCGCCCGCCTTGGAGGCGGCAATGGCCGCGCCAGCTGCCGCACATTGCAGGTGCATCTGCGTCGGTGCATCCGGCTGGCGCAGCTGGCTGGCAATCCAGCCCCCCATGGAGGCATCGCCACAGCCCACGGTGTCGACCACCTCGACGCGATAGGCGGGCTGGTCGATGATCTGTTCCCCCTTGATCCATCGCATTCCCTGTGCGCCCAGCGTCAGCAGCACTTCTGCCTGTAGCGCCAGCGCCTGCAAGGTCGCCAGCGCATTGCCGTCACCCGGGAAAAGACGTTCCAGGTCTTCATCGGAGACCTTGACGTAATGCGCCAGCGATAGCAGCTCCCGCAACAGCGCGTGATAGGCCGGCTGGTCCATCAGCTTGCGCCAGTTCGGGTCGAAGGCGATCTTCTTGCCGCGCCCGGCGGCTTCCCGGGCAATCTGCAGCAGCCGCGAGGCCAGCGGTTCGCGGGCCAGACTGATGCAGCCGAAGTGCAGTATCTGCGCCTCGTCTAGCCAGCCGGACGGCAATTGGGCAGGGTCGAAATGCAGGTCAGCGCTGTCATCGCCGATGAAGAAATAATCCGGGGGCGTGGTGGAGGTCACCATCGCCAGCAGGGGCGCCTTGGCGTGCTGCTGGGTGAAACGCATGTCCAGACCGGCCTGCTGCGTCAGCGCGTACAGCTCGGCGCCGAACACATCGGTACTGACGCTGCCGGCGTAGCCGGTGGCCACGCCCAGCCGCGCGGCGGCACGCGCCACGTTCCAGCAGGCCCCGCCGGGAATGGCGCGCCACTGGCCATCAGGCTGGCGGATGAAATCGGTCAGGGCTTCGCCGAAGACGACGAATGCGGCAGGTCGGGTCATGCTGGGTCTCCGTTCGGATCGTTGTTATTGATGCTATCGATGGTACTGGTGGTCTTGCAGGCTTAGGGCCAGGCCCTAGCCACCAGGGTGAAACCATTCAGTCCTGCAAGGCGTGGCGTGCACAGACCTCATCGGTCACCAGCCCGGTGAGCCAGCCGCCGCGCAGGGCGGCCCGAACCGCCTCGGCCTTCTTGCTGCCGCCGGAGAGGGCAATCACCGGGCGCTGTGGCCTGGCCGTCAGCAGGGGCGTGGTCACCCGCGAGGACAGCGAAGACGACAGCATCCGGCCGTCGACGTCGAAGGCGTGGCAGATCATTTCGCCCACCGCACCCTGGCGCTGCAGATCGGCGACTTCTTCATCGTCGATGAAACCGTCCTCGTGCATGGCCCCCTGCAGGGCAATCGTACCGATGCCCAGGAAAGTCACGTCGGCGCGTTCAGCCAGGCCGGTCACGATCTTGTAGGCCCGATGGTTGCACCATTGCTGGCGGTCATGCTCGCTCTCGGCCACGCGGGGTGCGGGCAACAGGTAGAAGCGCGCGCCCAGCTTTTCGGCGGCCTGCAGCGCCACGTCGTAGCGATTGGCCGAGCCGTCCGAGGCAAACGCGCCGATCATGGACACGATCTGGTGCTGCGGTCTTTCCAGTTCGGACAGGCGTTCGATGGCCGCCTTGAGCGTCCGTCCGGAGCCCACGTTGACCACCAGTGGGGCTTCCGAACTGAGCATCTGCTCCATCAGCTCGGCGCCGGCCACGGCCAGCATCTGCTGCACTTCCTGCGATTCGTTGGGATTGTCGGCGCCACCGGCGCCCGGCACCACGCGGCAGACATCCAGCCCGTAGCGCTGCTGCAGCCCCTGTGCCAGTTCCAGGCAGGAAGAGACGGGGTGCGTGATCTGTACCTTCACCAGATTGGCATCGGCCGCATAGGCCACCATGCGCTGCGCCATCTGGCGCGAGATGCCGAGCCGTTCGGCGATTTCGTTCTGGGTGTTGCCGGCCACGTAGTACATCCACGCGGCACGCGCCGCCAGATCCAGTTTGGATGCGCTGCTAGACATGTTCTCCTCGCCAGCCACCGGCGCATGCGGCGCCCGGCTTGTGCTGTCTTATCTGGTTGTGGGGTGGTGCGGGGTCTTCCCGATGGGCTGCCATTTTACGGCCTTTGCTCCCGTCATGAGCATCTAGTATGGGCAATTGCTCAATCGAAAAGCAAATGCTTGACATGAATTCGAGAATCGATGAATATTTGCCCATAAAAATAATATTTGCTCAACGTCGTTCACAACAACCGCCCAACCTGCACGTCAGCACCGGCCTCACCGCCGCTGCCACCCAGGAAGAAACGTGCACGGCGGCACATAACATTCGGAGACAAGCATGTCCAAACTCGCGCGCACCCGTGCGTCCGGCATCACCCGTGTTCGCTTCAACCTGGCCGCGGCGGCAATTTCCGCACTGTTCGCCACCGGTCTGGTCCAGGCCGAGCCGGTGACGCTGAACATCGCCTCGATCAACAACCCCGACATGATCGAATTGCAGAAGCTGGCGCCGCAGTTCGAGAAGGCCAATCCCGACATCAAGCTGCGCTGGGTCACGATGGAAGAGAGCGTGCTGCGCCAGCGCCTGACCACCGATATCGCCACCAACAGCGGCCAGTTCGACCTGATGACCATCGGTGCCTATGAAGCGCCGATCTGGGCCAAGAAGGGCTGGCTGGCGCCGATGAGCGGCCTGCCGGCCGACTACGATGAAGCCGACCTGATCAAGCCGGTGCGCGAAGGCCTGTCGGTCGATGGCAAGCTGTATGCGCTGCCGTTCTACGCCGAAAGCTCGATGACCTACTATCGCAAGGACCTGTTCGAGCAGAAGAAGCTGACCATGCCCGAGCGTCCGACCTGGGACCAGATCGGCAAGCTGGCCGCACAACTGCACGACCCGGCCAAGGGCGTCTATGGCATCTGCCTGCGCGGCCGCGCAGGCTGGGGCGAGAACATGGCCATCATCACCACCATGGCCAATGCCTGGGGTGGCCGCTGGTTCGACGAGCAATGGCAGCCGCAACTGTCCTCGCCGGAGTGGAAGAAGTCGGTCGCCTTCTACGTCGACCTGTTGCGCAAGTACGGTCCGCCGGGCGCCAGCTCCAACGGCTTCAATGAAAACCTGGTGCTGTTCTCCAGCGGCAAGTGCGGCATGTGGGTCGATGCCACGGTCGCCGCCGGCATGCTCTACCACGGCAAGGATTCCAAGGTGTCCGACAAGACCGCCTTCGCACCCTCGCCGGTACAGGCCACCGACAAGGGTTCGCACTGGTTGTGGATCTGGTCGCTGGCCGTGCCGAAGTCCTCCAAGTCGCAGGAAGCGGCCAAGAAGTTCGCCGCCTGGGCGACCTCCAAGGAATACATCAACCTGGTCGCCAAGGATTCCGGCTGGGCGTTGGTGCCGCCGGGTACCCGCACCTCCACCTATGCTTCGGCCGAATACAAGAAGGTCTCGCCCTTCTCGGACTTCGTGCTGGATGCCATCCAGACCGCGGACGCCAACAAGCCGACCTTGAAGCCAGTGCCTTATACCGGTGTGCAGTTCGCGACCATTCCCGAGTTCCAGTCCATCGGTACCGTGACCGGGCAGGCCATCGCCGGTGCACTGGCTGGCAAGACCAGCTCGGACGCTGCGCTTGATGCCGCCCAGGCACAGGCGGTGCGGATGATGCGCCAGGGTCGTTACATCAAGTAAAGAGCAAGCCCCCGGCAAGCGGGCAGGCAGCACGCCGTCGCCCCTGCCGTGGTTCCTGTCGTTGCGGCGGCATGTCCGGTAAAGCACCGGGACATGCCTGCCGCCTGGTCCTCCCGGCCGTCTCCACCCAGCGAGGATGACGGTCGGATCGAAGCCGAGGCCGTCATGCCCACGATCCACTCCACCCCTGCGCCGCCCGCCACCGGCGCGCCGCCCACGAGCACCATGATGCAGAGTCCATCCAAGTCACTTCCGCGCCCGCGGCAGAAAAGTCCTCCGCGCAAGGAACGCTTCAATCCCATCCGCCTGATGCAGGCCCCGTCGGTGCTGATCCTGCTGGCGTGGATGATCGTGCCGCTGGTGATGACGATCTATTTTTCCGTCAATCGCTATAACCTGATGGCCCCCGACCAGACCGGCTTCGTCGGTCTGGAAAACTATGTCTTCCTGCTGGAGGATCCGGCCTTCTGGCCCTCCATCGGCAATACGGCGCTCCTGATCGGCTCGGTGCTGGCCATCAGCGTCATCGGCGGCACCCTGCTGGCGGTGCTGTTCGACCAGCCTTTCCGTGGACGCGGCATCGCGCGCCTGCTGGTGATCGGCCCCTTCTTCGTCATGCCCACCGTGGCCGCGCTGATCTGGAAGAACATGATCATGCACCCGGTCTACGGCATCCTGGC
This sequence comes from Herbaspirillum sp. C7C2, assembly GCF_022627865.1. NCBI lineage: Bacteria > Pseudomonadati > Pseudomonadota > Betaproteobacteria > Burkholderiales > Oxalobacteraceae > Herbaspirillum > Herbaspirillum sp. C7C2. Next base: position 60,653 of record NZ_JABXGI010000006.1, on the reverse strand, counting down.
CTATGTCATGCGGCATCTGGGACTGGAGCCCATCGACTGGCTGGCCGAGTATCCGATGCTGTCGGTCATCATCATCGTGGCCTGGCAGTGGATTCCCTTCGCCTTCCTGATCCTGCTGACCGCGCTGCAGTCGCTGGACAGCGACCAGAAGGAAGCCGCCCAGCTCGATGGTGCCGGTCCGGTGCGCATCTTCTTCTACATCGTGTTGCCGCACCTGAAGCGCGCCATCACGGTGGTGATCATGATCGAGACCATCTTCCTGCTCTCGGTGTTTGCCGAAATCTTCACCACCACGGCAGGCGGTCCCGGTACGGCGACCACCAACCTGACCTTCCTGGTCTATGCCATCGGTCTGCAGCAGTTCGATATCGGCATTGCCTCGGCCGGCGGTATCTTCGCCGTGGTGCTGGCCAATATCGTCTCGTTCTTCCTGGTGCGCATGCTGGCCAGGAACCTCAAGGGAGTCAACGAAAAATGAGCGATCAAAAGAAAAGCCCCCTGTGGGTGGCCGTGCTGGGCTGGGCCTGCGCCATCGTGCTGTTCTTCCCCATCTTCTGGGTGGCGGTGACAGCCTTCAAGACCGAGGCCCAGGCCTATACGCCTTCGCTGCTGTTCCTGCCCACGCTGGACACCTTCCGAGAAGTCTTCAGCCGCAGCAACTACCTGGCCTATGTGCAGAACTCGCTGATCGTCTCGCTCGGTTCGACCGTGCTGTCGCTGCTGCTGGCGGTGCCGGCGGCGTACTCGATGGCCTTCTTCCCGACCGGGCGCACCCAGAAGCTGCTGCTGTGGATGCTCTCGACCAAGATGATGCCGGCCGTGGGTGTGCTGATCCCGATCTACCTGCTGGCCAAGAACACCGGCATGCTCGACACGGTCAGCGGCCTGACGATCATCTACACCCTGATCAACCTCCCCATCGCGGTGTGGATGGCCTTCACCTACTTCAATGACGTGCCCAAGGAAATCCTGGAAGCGGCCCGCATCGATGGCGCCAACGCCTGGCAGGAAATGATCTACCTGCTCCTGCCTACCGCCATGCCGGGATTGGCCTCAACAGCCCTGCTGCTGATCATCCTGTCCTGGAACGAGGCCTTCTGGAGCCTCAACCTGACCAGCGTCAATGCGGCGCCGCTGACGGTGTTCATCGCCTCCTATTCCAACCCCGAGGGCTTGTTCTGGGCCAAGCTGTCGGCCGCCTCGCTGCTGGCGATTGCGCCCATCATGGCGCTGGGCTGGCTGGCGCAGAAGCAACTGGTGCGGGGCCTGACCTTCGGAGCGGTCAAGTGATGATGATGCGTCAGGCAGTGACCCATCTCATCTGCGACTGCGACGGCGTGTTGCTGGACAGCGAGAGCATCGCCCTGGGCGTGCTGCATCGCGAACTGCTGCCCCTGCTGCCGGCCTGGCCCGACGCCGACGAAGCGCCCTCTCTGCAGGAACAGCGCAGCCAGGTGCTGCACGACGCCATCGCCAACCGGCTGGGCATGTACACCGATGTGCTGCTCTCGGAAGTGGACCTGGAGTTCGAACTGGGTCTGGAGGCGGCACAGATGGAGCGCATCCACGCCACCGTGGCGCTGGCCTGCAGCGAACAGGCGCAGCCGGTGCCGGGCATCGTCGAGGCCCTGCAGGCGATCCGGCTGCCGCGCGCCGTGGCCAGCAACAGCGATGCACCGCGCATCGAAGCCGGCCTGAAGCGCTGCGGCCTGTATCCGCAGTTTGCCGGCCGTATCTACAGCGGCCACGATGTGGCCCATCCCAAGCCGGCGCCGGATGTGTACCTCGCTGCCGCCGCCGGCTTCGGCGTCGATCCGGCGCGCTGCGTGGCCATCGACGACAGTGTCACCGGCGTGCGCGCCGCCGTGGCGGCCGGCATGCATGTGCTGGGCTTCACCGGCGTGGCGCACGACCGCAAGGCGATGGCACGGCGCCTGCGCGAGGCCGGAGCGCATCAGGTATTCGAGGACATGAAGCAGTTCCCGCAACTGATCTGTGAATTGATCTGGCTGCGCTGAAGCACGGCCTACAGATCAGCAGACCCACAACAAGAGACCCCGAGGAGAGAGACATGGCAGCAGTGAGCATCAGGAACCTGGCCAAGCGCTATGAAGACAACGAAGTCATGCGCGACATCAACCTGGAAATCGAGGATGGCGAATTCGTCGTCTTCGTCGGCCCTTCCGGCTGTGGCAAGTCGACCTTGCTGCGCATGATTGCGGGGCTGGAAGAGATCAGCGACGGCGACCTCGACATCGGCACCCGCCGCATGAACGACGTGCCGGCCTCCAAGCGCGGGGTGGCGATGGTGTTCCAGTCCTATGCGCTGTATCCGCACATGAGCCTGTACGACAACATGGCCTTCGGCCTGAAGATCGCCGGCAAGTCCAAGGCCGAGATCGATGCCGCCGTGCAGCACGCCGCCAAGATCCTGCACATCGACCACCTGCTGGACCGCAAGCCCCGTGCGCTTTCCGGCGGCCAGCGCCAGCGCGTGGCCATCGGCCGCGCCATCACCCGCCAGCCCAGCGTGTTCCTGTTCGACGAGCCGCTGTCGAACCTGGACGCCGCACTGCGGGTGAAGATGCGCCTGGAGTTTGCCAAGCTGCATGACGACCTCAAGACCACCATGATCTACGTGACCCACGACCAGATCGAGGCCATGACCCTGGCCGACAAGATCGTCGTGCTCTCCGAGGGTCGCATCGAACAGGTCGGCTCACCCCAGCAGTTGTATCACCATCCGGCCAACCGTTTCGTGGCTGGCTTCATCGGTTCGCCCAAGATGAATTTCATCGACGGCACGGTCGCGACCGTCCAGGCCGACGGCGTGCAGGTGCAACTTCCTGCAGGCGGACTGCAGTGGGCGTCGGTGGATGGCAGCAGCCTGCAGGTCGGGCAGAAGGTCACATTGGGCGTGCGGCCCGAGCATCTCAATATTGCGCAGGGGCAGGCGGCGCTGCAGGCACGCTGCACGGCGCTGGAACTGCTGGGTGATTTTTCCTACCTCTACGCGGCCTACGAGGGCAGCGACGATGCGCTCATCCTGCGCGTGCCGGACAGCCTCGATCCGCCGCACGGCAGCGTGCTCCAGCTGGCGGCCGATCCGGCCCGCTGCCACCTGTTCGGCGCCGACGGCCAGGCCCTGCCGCGCCTGGTTTCCAGTGTGGCATCCAGCGTGAGCGCCCCGCGCACCCATTGAACCCTTCGCCTTCTTCACCTCATCGACAAGGACACGGCATGACCCGCACCGCCACCTCCACCGAGCAGGACGCCGCCGACAGCCTGACCTGGCTGCATATCGGCGCCGGCTCCTTCCATCGCGCCCACCAGGCGGTTTACCTGAACGCCCTGCGTGAGAGCGGCGCCGACCGCCGCTGGCAACTGGCGCTGGCCAATATCCGTGCCGACATGGGACCGCTGCTGGAGGCGCTGGCACGCCAGCAGGGCCAGTACACGCTGGAAACCGTCACGCCCCAGGGCGAGCGCAGCTACCAGCGCATCGCTTCCATCGGCCGCATCCTGCCCTGGGACGACAGGCTCACCCAGCTGATCGCCGCCGGCGCCGAAGAGCGTACCCGCATCATCTCCTTCACCGTCACCGAAGGCGGTTACTACCTGGACCACCAGCACCGGCTCGACACCGCCAATGCCGACCTGGCCGATGACCTGCGTTGCGCCCTCGATGGCAGCGGTGCGCCGCGTACCATCTATGGCGCCATCGCTGCCATCCTGCAGGCACGCAGCCAGGCGCATCCGCACGCGGCGCTGACGCTGCTGAACTGCGACAACCTGCGCCACAACGGCGAGCGCTTCCGTGATGGTCTGCGCCAGTTCCTGACCCTGCGTGGCGAGAGCACGCTGGCGCAGTGGATGGAGGCACATACCACCAGCCCCAACGCCATGGTCGATCGCATCACGCCGCGCCCCACGCCGGCCGTGGCGCAACGCGTGAGGGAGGTCACCGGCATCGATGACCCGTGCGCGCTGATGGGCGAGTCCTTCATCCAATGGGTGATCGAGGATGATTTCAAGGCCGGTCGTCCACGCCTGGAGGAGGCGGGCGTGGAGATGGTGCAATCGGTGCTGCCCTATGAAGAGGCCAAGATCCGCATCCTCAACGCCAGCCATAGCTGCATCGCCTGGGCCGGCACCCTGGCGGGCCTGCAGTACATCCACGAAGGGACGCTGCGCGACGACATCCGCCAGATGGCCTACGACTACGTGACGCAGGACGTGATCCCCTGTCTCACACCCAGCCCCATCGATCTGGCAGCCTATCGCGATACCACCCTGGCGCGCTTTTCCAACCCGGCCATCCAGGACACCAACCAGCGTGTAGCCGCGGATGGTTATTCCAAGATTCCCGGTTTCATCCGCCCGACCCTGCAGGAGAGCCTGAACGCCGGCCGCGATCCCCAGGCAACCGCCATGTTGCCGGCGCTGTTCCTGGTGTTCCTGCAGCGCTGGAATGCCGGACAGCTGCCCTATGAATACCAGGACGGCATCTTCGACCCGGCGGCGGTGCGCAGCATGCTGGCTGCCGCCGATCCGGTACGGGCCTTCTGCGCCGATGCGGTGCTGTGGGGCGAACTGGCCGGCGATGCAAGGCTGGAGGCGCTGGTACGCGCGGGTGTGCAGCGCGTGCAGGACTGGCTGGGGCAGGCAAACTAAAAGCAGCCCATCTGGCCCAAGGCGGCATAGAATTGCCGCTCACCGTCTTGGCGATTGCAGCAATCGCAGCCATCGTAGCAAGCACACCGCACATTCATAACGATAACGAGGAGCACCATGTATCTTGGGATAGACCTGGGTACGTCGGAGGTCAAGGCAGTGGTCATCGACGACCAGGGCGCCCTGCTGGCGCTGGCCGGCAGTACCCTGAACGTCTCGCGCCCGCATCCGCGCTGGTCGGAGCAGGCGCCGGCCGACTGGTGGCAGGCCACCTGCGATACCGTGGACAAGCTGCGCGCGCAACTGGGCGAGCAGAATTTTGGCCGCATCCGCGCCATCGGCCTGTCCGGGCAGATGCATGGGGCCGTGCTGCTGGACGAAGAAGACCAGGTATTGCGTCCGGCCATCCTCTGGAGCGATTCGCGCAGTGCCCCCGAATGCGCCGAACTCACGCGCCGCGCACCGCGCCTGCACGGCATCGCCGGCAACCTGGCCATGCCCGGCTTCACCGCTCCCAAGCTGTTGTGGGTGGCGCGTCATGAACCGCAACTGTTTGCGCGCATCGCCACCGTGCTGCTGCCCAAGGACTGGCTGCGCCTGAAGATGACCGGGTGCAAGGTCTCCGACCCCTCGGACGCGGCCGGCACGCTCTGGCTGGACGTGGAGGGCCGCAACTGGTCCGATGAACTACTGGCGGCCTCCGGCATGCGCCGCGATCAGATGCCGGCGCTGGTCGATGGCAGCGCGGTCTCCGCCACCTTGCTGCCGGAGGTGGCGCAGCGCTGGGGACTGGCGACGGACGTGATCGTGGCTGGCGGTGCCGGTGACGGTGCGGCCAGCGCGGTCGGGATCGGTGCGGTCAAGCCGGGCGACGGATTCCTCTCGCTGGGGACCTCGGGCGTGCTGTTCGTGGTCAACGACCGCTTCCGTCCCAATCCGGGACGTGCCATCCATGCCTTCTGCCATACCCTGCCGCAACGCTGGCACCAGATGAGCGTGATGCTCTCGGCCGCCAGTTGCCTGCGCTGGTTCTGCCGTCTCTGCTCGGTGGACGAGAAGAGCCTGCTGGCCGAGATCGAACAGCTGGACCAGGAGGCGCGTGACAATGCGCCGCTGTTCCTGCCCTATCTGTCCGGCGAGCGCACGCCCCACAACGATCCCTACGCTACTGGTGTCTTCCACGGCCTGACGCCGGAACACCAGCGCGCCGCATTGGGCTACGCGATGCTGGAAGGGGTGGCCTTCGGCATGGTCGATGGCCTGGATGCGCTGCGTGCCGCCGGCACCGACGTGGCCGAATTGTCGCTGGTAGGGGGTGGCGCACGCAGCCCGTATTGGGCACAGTTGCTGGCCGACGCGCTGGAAGTACGCATCGTCACCCACGTCGGCAGCGAAGCCGGCGGCGCACTCGGTGCGGCGCGTCTGGCCTGGCTGGCCGATGGCGGTGACGAGGCCGAGGTCTGCCGCAAGCCGGCCCGGCAGGCGCAGTACCAGCCGGACCCAGGCAGGCGTGCCGCCTTGCAGGCGCGCTTGCAGCGTTATCGCGCCATCTATGCGCCGTTTGCGCCCTTGCATGGGGACGCAGGCTGAAGAAAATGACCGTTGAAAATCAACAGGCCGTTCTTGCCCACCTGGCAGGAACGGCCTGTTGCTCGATACGGTGATGCAGTGATTCGCTGATTCAGCGACGATTGAACTTGAACACCGAAATCGCCTGCAACAGCCGCACCGTCTGCTCCTGCAGGCTGCCCGCGGCAGCGGCGGCTTCTTCCACCAGCGAGGCGTTCTGTTGGGTGCTGGCGTCCATCTGGGTGATGGCTTCATGCACCTGGTTGATGCCGGCGCTCTGCTGCTGGGTGGCTTCCTTGATTTCCCCCATGATGCCGGAGACGCGCTGCACCGATGCCACGATGTCGCGCATGGTGCTGGTGGCCTGTTCCACCTGACGGTTGCCGACATCGACCTTTTCCACCGAGGCATCGATGAGCTGCTTGATTTCCTTGGCTGCTGCCGCCGAGCGTTGCGCCAGCGAGCGCACTTCGGAGGCCACCACCGCAAAGCCGCGCCCCTGTTCGCCGGCGCGTGCCGCTTCCACTGCAGCGTTGAGCGCCAGGATGTTGGTCTGGAAGGCGATGCTGTCGATCAGACCGATGATGTCCACGATCTTGCGCGAGGACTCGCTGATCTCGTTCATCGTGGTGCCGGTGCTGGCCACGGCATCACCACCGCGCATGGCAATGGAGGACGCGGTCCCGGCCAGGTCGTTGGCCTGCACGGCGTGGTCGGCATTCTGGCGCACGGTGGCGGCCAGCTGATGCATGCTGGAAGCGGTCTCTTCCAGGTTGGAGGCCTGTACTTCGGTGCGGCGTGACAGGTCCATGTTGCCGGTGGCGATCTCGCGTGTGGCCAGGGTGATGGTTTCCACGTTGGAGCGTACGTCGCCGATGATGGCGGTCAGGTTCACGTTCATCTGCCGCAGCGAGGCCAGCAGGCGCCCCAGTTCATCGTGGCGACGGCTTTCGATGCGCACCGACAGGTCACCGCCGGTGATGGCGTGGGTGATCTCCAGTGCCTGCTGCAGGGGCTTGATGAGGGCGTTGCGCAGGGCGATCCACTGCACGATGGAGATCACGGCGGAGGCGGCGGCCAGGGCGCTGATCCACCATTGATGCAGGGCCGCCATGCCGGCGATCACCACGGCGATCTGGATGGTCAGCATCAGGCCCATGGACAGGTTCAGACGGGTGTTCAGCTGCATGCGCGCCAGCTTGCCCAGCCAGCCGGCCAGACCGGTGCGCACGACTTCGCCACGGTGCAGGGCGATGCCCTTGGCCTGGCCACGGCGGATGCTGGCATACAGCTTTTCGGCAGCGGCCACGGCATCGCGTTCGGGCTTGGTGCGCACTGACATGTAGCCGATCACCTGGCCGCTCTCGCGGATGGGCGTGACGTTGGCGCGCACCCAGTAGTGGTCGCCGTTCTTGCTGCGGTTCTTGACCAGGCCGGTCCAGGGCAGGCCGCCCTTGATGGTGGCCCACATGTCGGCAAAGGCTTCGGCCGGCATGTCAGGATGGCGGATCAGGTTCTGCGGCGCACCCAGCAATTCCTCTTCCTCGAAACCGCTGATTTCGATGAAGTAAGGATTGACGTAAGTGATGTTGCCCTTGAGATCGGTCTTGGAAACGATTGCCTTGCCGTCGACGAGCGGACGCTCTTCTCCGGTGACCGGCATGTTCATGCGCATCTTTTACCCCCGTGTAAGAAGCCTTGTGTGTGGAAAGTCCGGCTGGCGGGCGCAAGCTGCGCGGCGGGCAGCGTTCGTCTCTCCCTTACGAACGCGTGGAACCGTCTGCGCCAGGCAGCGACAGCCTGGCGCATGTCTTGCCTTGCCTGATGAGATTCAGGCGGCGGGATTGTCTCCGGGATGCGGGCTGTCGGGCCCTCTGCGGGGCTTTCCGAAGACGCTAGTGTAGGTCGGATAGAAGGAACAGTACATGACTACCGTCAACATTATCGAGATCGGCAACAGGATGAAGAACACCACCGTGAAGCTGCCGCTCACCAGCGCGATGATCATGCTGATCACGGTCGGGACGGCGATGGCGATGACGATCCAGGCCAGGCCGTAGACCAGGAAGGCGCGACCCGCGCGGCGCACGGCGAAGAAGCTGTAGAACAGTGCCTTGCCGAGCGGCATCTGCTGCCACATGATCAGCGGTGCCGCATACCAGAAGGCCATGGCGGCCGGCACGTACAGCGCAGCCGCAACCAGCATGGCGATGCGCATGCTGCCGGCGGCGCTCTGCAGTTCCTCGGTGGAGAGGCCGCCCCCCATCATGGCCTTCCAGAAGGTGCCGCCGTCGGCCAGCGCCGAGGCCGCGACCACCAGCGTGGCCACCAGCAGGTAGAGGAGGCCGAGCTTGAAGAGCGTGTTGCGGGCCGGGCTGCGGAAAGCGATCAGCAGCAGGTTGGGGTAGACCCGTTCGCCTTTTTCGATCTGCGCACAGGCTTGCATGAACGACATCGAAAACAGCGGGATCAGGATCAGCGGCAGCATCTGACCCAGCACCGGGATGATGCCCAGTGCCAGCATCAGGAACATGTAGGCCAGGAACAGCGTGGAGATCTCGGCCGGCTGCTTGCGGAACAGCGCGAAGCCTTGCTTGACCCAGGACCAGCCGGTATGTGCGGGAATCTTTTCCATAGCTCCAGTGGTTACAGCGCCGGCGGCGTTTCCTTGATGCGCAGACGCAGGATGCGTTCAAAATGGGTGGGGTCATGCGGCGTGAGCATCTCTGCTTCACGCGGCAGGTAGAAGTCATACAGGCGCGAGAGCCAGAAGCGCAGGGCCGCCGCGCGCAGCATCGGTTGCCAGGCCACGCCTTCGGCCGGCGAGAACGGACGCACGGCGCGGTAGGCGGTCAGCATGGCCTCGGCACGGGCCAGGTTCAGCGCACCCGTATCGAGGTCTACGCACCAGTCGTTGACGGTCACGGCCAGGTCGAACAGCCAGGTGTCGCAACCGGCGAAATAGAAATCGAAGATGCCCGACAGGCGCTCACCCACGAACATCGCATTGTTGCGGAACAGGTCGGCATGCACCGGGCCCCGCTGCAGGGCGCGGTAATCGGCGGTGGCGGCGAAGTCCTTCTGGTACTGCACTTCATCGGCCAGCAGGCTGGCCAGCTCAGGCGGCAGGAAAGGCAGCACCGAGGGCGTGGTTTCCAGCCACCATGCCAGGCCGCGCAGGTTGGGCTGGAGGATCTTGAAGTCCTTGCCGGCCAGGTGCATGCGCGCCAGCATGTCGCCCAGCGCGGCGCAGTGCACCGGTTGCGGATCGAGCTGGGACTCGCCTTCCAGTTTGCTGACGATGGCCGCCGGCTTGTCGTTGAGCAGGGTGACGATGGCGCCCTTGTCATTGGCCACCGGCGCCGGCACGGGAATGCCGCGCTGCGCCAGGTGGCGCATCAGTTCCAGGTAGAAGGGCAATTGTTCGATATGCAGCTTTTCGAACAGGGTCAGGACGTATTCGCCGCTGTCGGTGCCGATGAAGAAGTTGCTGTTCTCGATGCCCGAGGAAATGCCCTTGATCGAGCGTGCGCGACCGAGCGGAAATTGTTGGATCCAGTCCGAGAGCTGTTCCAGACTGACCGGTGTAAAGACTGCCATGGCGAAATTGAGAATATGAAGCTTGCTGAAATACCGGGATCCCGAGCTACGCCTGCCGGCACCGCCGGGACTGGCGTGACAGCGGCGGCATAGGGCCGCATCGGCTGTCCCTGGGCCGGTCGCGGCGGGCGACCGGGGTGATGTTGGCCAACCCGGCAGGGTCAGCCGTCCATCGTGGCGAAGCGATTACTTCTTGGTGGTGCTGTCGGTATCGCCTTCCTGCGGCTTCTTGACGCCCCAGTCGAACTCGCCGACCTTCCATTGTGCCGAGCTCGGCGGCGGGCTCTGGGCATCGCCCGGGGTGGAGCCGCCCAGTTGCGGGTTGGGGCGCACGTAATAGGTGCTGGGGCCGGACTTGACTTCGATTTCCTTGGTCTGGCCGTGGTCGCGGCGTTCCTTGATGCTATTGCCCTGGGTGCGGCTGTCTTCACCGGGCTTGCGGATGGTGACGGCGGGCGGTTCGCCTTCTTCCAGCTTTTCCAGTTCGGGTGGCGGCGGCGCCGGCTGGGCGGCCAGGCCGGCAGGGGCCGGTTGGGCGAAAGCCAGCGGAGCAGCCAGGCTGGCCGATGCGCACAGCAGGGCGGCGGCCAGGGACTGTTGGAACCAGACGTTGGATGGTTTCATGATATCGACAGGAAAAATGCAGGAAAAAGATGGTGTTGTTTTCTTCATTGTAGCAAACCATCGTGGTGCGGCCCCTGCGTTTCTTCACGGGAATGCTCGGGAAGACAACATCCGGCCGCCTTTCTGCCATCTGGCGGCGACTTGCGGGCGACCTAGTCCAGCAATGGCAACCTGCTATGGATCCAGTCGCCCAGGGTGGGCGGCATGGCGACCAGCCGGGTGAAATCGTCTTCGTCGCTGGCATCGAAGTAGCTGAGGTGGTCGGAGGAATATTCCAGCAGGGTCGGGAAGTCACGCCCCCATTGCACGGTGAAGTGCCGCAGCGCCCGCAGTTCGCCCCGTTCCCCATAGATACGCAGCCGGATGCGGTCCTGCCGGGTCTGCTCGGCCGGCCCGGCGCCACACAGTTCGACCCGCAGCTGCTGGCCGCGATACTGACGCCAGCCACCGTTGAGCTTCTGGCTGTAGATGCCGCAGTTGCGATAGTGCGGCGTGAACGCGGTGGTCACCGTGGCTGCCAGCCCGTAGGCCATGGCCAGCAGATAGAGCAGGGTCACGGCGTGATAGCCGGGTTTGAGCGCGGGCTTGGCCGGAGCGACCACGCGCATCAGCGCGCGATAGAACAGACCCAGCGCACAGACCAGCACCACGCCCAGGGTCCAGTAGAGTGGCGTGGTGTCGGAGGGCGCATTTTGGTCCCACGGCAGCACGCCCAGCTGCTGGCCCATCGCCGGTGAAATGATCACCGGCATGCTGACCAGCGCGGCGATCAGCATGCCTGCCAGCGCCAGCGTGTAGAGCGTCCCGATGAAGAGTTGGATAACGTAGGCTTTGGTGACCGGCATGATGACGATGGCGTGCAATCAGTTCATTTGCGTGCCGTGCATCATGAAGTTGTCGACTTGTTTTTCAAATCGTACGAAGGTGATGGAAAGTGAACGTTTCTACACTTATCGGTGTAAAGATGGCGGGCGGAGAGGGAGGAATGAAGAGGCCGGGCGGCATTGTTGCGGCAGAGTTGGCAAGGGATTTGCAGGAAAACCGGGGAATCACTCGGTCGAGCAAGGGAATTCGGGCTTTGGGTGGGATGATGAAAGACTGTTCATAGTCGTCCTGGCGTCGATGTCAAACTGGATGATCCGATTATTCTCATACTGCAATCGGTGTGGATGTGTTGGCCTTAATCCAGCAAGGGAATCCTCGATCGCAACCAGTCGAGCGGAGACGGTGGCATGGACATTGTCTGCATTTGATCATTCTGGTCAGCATGGTCGAAATAGATGATGTGCTGGTCGGAGTATTCCAATTTTCGTTCTGCATTGACGTCCCAATCCAATCTGAAGTAGCGGGTGGCTTGTACCGCATCCTCATCATCGAAAATTCGCAGCCTTATGTGATCATTGGCCCCCGTTTCATCGGGACCTGAACCGCATAGCTCAATACGATATGTTTGGTCGTCGAACCTTCTCAGACCGCCATTAAGCTTCTCGCTATAACCGGCGCAGTTCTTGTAACTTGGTGCGGATAGATTGATGATGGGAATGCTCAGTACGTAGCAAAGCAGAATGAGAAATGTAATGGTGATCCGGCGATACCTCTTTCTCGTCGATGGAGAAAATTCCTTGCCAAATTTCTCCATCCGCCAAAAGAAGAAAATCACTGCAACCATCAAGATTGGCAAGAGCGTTCCTCGTATCAGTTCTGTTTGAGCATCCGGATCGATTCTCCACAAATAGACTCCGAGTGACGAGGTCATCCAGGCGGGCAAGGCGATGGCGAGTGTAGTCATCAGGGCCGGCGTGGCGATCAGGAATGCCGAGGTGAGTGCGGTTCCGAGAAGAAGTTTCGTTACATAGGTTCTGGCGGTCGGCATATGGGCTGCAACTGGAGTCGGATAGGTTTGTCGAGTTTGACGAGTTTGGGTCTGCTGTAGATCATGAAATCTCCACCCCTGTCATGTTTTTCTCTCCAGGCGTTGAAATTCTTGTTGTAGATCGGAAAGTAGATGTCCTGCTCCCTGTTCTTTTGGAACAGGCCTTTGCGTGTATCAACAAGAAATTCCAGACCTTCGTAGGTGAAATAGAGTGAGTGAAGCTTGGATCGATCTTCTGAATAATTCCCTAAATGGGTTCGTACATTGATACTCTTCTGACCAAATATTTTGTGGCTGCCGTCAACGGCCTGACTCAGTACGCTTTTTGGCGTGATGATGATGCCGGTCTTGTTCCAATGACCCAGATATTGGGATTTGACGCCATCTGGATCATCGTTAAATGAATCGCTATCTTTGATGTATACGAAGACATGAGTCACCTCGACTTTTGGATTGATGCAAAATGTCTTCGTTTTCTTAAAATCGTCGTAGAGAAAATATTTGTCACCTCTGACAGTGGCTTTGGCGATGGCGGCATACAGATTGAACCTTGCCAAAGAGCCGGTCAGGTCGGTTAGGGAAAAATTGCTTTGCATGGTGTCCTGATTGAATACGGACGCCCTCTGAAATTGCCAGTCGATGTGGAATTGACGTAGATCCTTCAAAAAACCGCCTGTATCCAGATCCAAGGCCTTGGTATGGATGAACATGGTGGAGAGATGATGTGAAAGGATGCGTTCCAGCTTTCCCAGGCCATTCCGATTGTAGATACCCCGTTCGATGAGGTCTTTGTAGATATCCCGTACTTTCCCGAAACGCAGTACCCAATCGAGGGTGACACTTGTACTTTCATAGGGCTGTACGGAATTTGGGTCATTGTCATAGATATGCTTTTGCGCGTTAAACCACGTCCGCGCTAACTTGGCCGATACCGGCCACCCCATCTTCTCCATCGCGTCAGGGATGTCCTGCAGGTCGAACACCGGTGGATCTTTGCACTCCTCCAGTACCAGTTCATCAGCTTGCATCGGCAGTTTGCTGTTACGTTCCGTTTTTGCTGCTTCCGCTTCCGCGTGCTTTTGCAGACGTTCCTCCTCCTTCTGGGCTTTGATTGCTTGCCTGCTCAGTTTGACTTTCGGTGGTGTGGGTTGTGGCGGAGGTGGTGTGACGCCCGGTGCTGGACGCTCCAGCGATACGCCGGTCTGGGTGGCCAACGGAACACAGCCGCGCGAGCCAGCATAGGCTTGCCAGCGAATCGGCCTAAATGGAATCAGGGATGACTCCATTCGGTAATACGGAATCTTGCGCGTTGCCATAGCGATTCTCTTGTCAAAAAAGAATCCGCTACGGTACTCAGCGACGTTTCCTGCGGTCAATGTTTAGGTCGGGCCAGCCTTCAAAGTGAAGACGATCTTCGAAAATTTTTTGTAAGAAGCAGCCCTGTTGTCGCCTCGTGGCAAAATGCTCGCCTTGAAAAGCAGAACGGGCGGGACATGGTGATCATGTTCCGCCCGTGCTTGCAGACTGCTTAACTGACTGGCCTACAGATACATCCCGCTCTGCCGCTCCGCCTCCTGCTGCGTTTCGGCCGGCTTGGATTTCTCGGCGTGGAATTTCTGGATCGCCGCCAGGACCTTGGCCGGCTCGTCGATCACCTGCAGCAGGTTGACGTCCTTGGGCGAGATCATGCCATCGTCCACCAGGCGGGTCTTGATCCAGTCCACCAGCCCGGCCCAGAACTCGCTGCCCACCAGGATCACCGGCATCATGCGTGACTTGCCGGTCTGCATCAGGGTCAGTGCTTCGGTCAGTTCGTCGAGCGTGCCGAAGCCGCCGGGCAGGACCACGTAGGCGTCGGCATATTTGACGAAGGCGACCTTGCGCGCGAAGAAATGACGGAAGGACAGCGAAATGTCCTGCCAGGCATTGCCGTGCTGTTCGTGCGGCAGTTCGATGTTCAGGCCCACCGAGGGCGAGGCGCCTTCGTAGGCACCCTTGTTGGCGGCCTCCATGATGCCGGGACCGCCGCCGGAAATGACGGCATAGCCGGCATCCGAGATCAGGCGGGCGATCTCCACACACAGTTGATAATGGGGATTGTCGGGGCGGATACGGGCAGAACCGAAGATGGAAACGGCAGGACGCAGCTCGGAGAGACGTTCGGTCGATTCAATGAATTCTGCCATAATCGTGAGTACATGCCACGACTCGCGCGCCTTCTTGGCCGTCGCGCGTTCGATGTCTCCCACTTCCCGCAGGCGCGGGACATTCTTTCCTCTCTGTTCCATATGCAAAAAACCTTGTTGTTAGTTGATGGTTCCAGTTACCTCTATCGCGCATTCCATGCACTGCCCGATATGCGTAACGCGGAAGGCGCGCCCACCGGTGCGCTGTACGGCATCATCAATATGCTGCGCCGACTGCGCAACGATTATCCCGCAAGTTACGTTGCCTGTGTGTTCGATGCCAAGGGCAAGACCTTCCGTGATGATCTGTATCCCGATTACAAGGCGACCCGCAAGTCGATGCCGGAAGACCTGGCATTGCAGATCGAACCCATCCACGCTGCGGTGCGCGCGCTGGGCTGGCCCATCCTGATGGTCGAGGGCATCGAGGCCGATGACGTCATCGGTACGCTGTCGGTGCAGGCCACCGCCGCCGGGCTGGATACGATCATTTCTACCGGTGACAAGGACATGGCCCAGCTGGTCGATGAACACGTTACCTTGGTCAACACGATGAGCAATGAAGTTCTCGACATTGCCGGCGTGACTGCAAAATTCGGCGTGCCGCCCAACCGTATCGTCGATTACCTCAGCCTCATCGGCGACACCGTGGACAACGTTCCTGGCGTGGAAAAGTGCGGTCCCAAGACTGCCGTGAAATGGCTGACCGCCTACGATTCGCTGGATGGCGTGATGGCCAATGCCGACAAGATCAGCGGCGTGGTCGGCGAGAACCTGCGCCGCGCACTGGACTGGCTGCCGCAGGGTCGCGTGCTGGTGACGGTCAAGACCGATTGCGACCTGTCGGCGCACATGAAGTCCATCCTCGAATCGCTGACCATGCAGCCGCAGGACAAGGAAGTCCTGAAGGACCTCTTCACCCGCTACAACTTCCGCACCTGGCTGCGTGAACTGGCCGATGGCGGCGATGCCGCCGTGGGCAAGTCGCCGGTGGTGGGCGCCGTGGCTGCGGCCGCGCTGGAAGTGCCGGCCCAGGGCGGCTTGTTCGCACCCGCCACGCCGGTGGAGTACGAGACCGTGCTCACCGATGCGCAGCTGGACCAATGGATCGCCGCCATCAATGCGGCCGAACTGACCGCCGTCGATACCGAAACCACCTCGCTGGAAGCGATGCAGGCCGAGCTGGTCGGCATCTCGCTATGCTGGGAGCCGGGCCGCGCCGCCTATATCCCGGTGGGCCACAATTACCAGGATGCGCCGCCGCAATTGTCTCGCGAGCACGTGCTGGAAAAACTCAAGCCCTGGCTGGAAGACGCCAGCAAGCCCAAGCTGGGCCAGCACCTGAAATATGACAGCCACATCTTCGCCAACTATGGCATTCGCCTGGCAGGTGTGAAGCACGACACGCTACTGGAATCCTATGTCTTCGAGTCGCATCGGCCGCACGACATGGACAGCCTGGCGGCGCGTCACCTGGAGCGCAAGACCATCACCTACGCCGAGGTGTGCGGCAAGGGCGCGTCCCAGATCGGCTTCAACGAAGTGGCCATCGAACGCGCCACCGAATACGCGGCAGAGGATGCCGAGGTCACGCTGGCCTTGCACCGCGCCATGTGGCCGCAGATCGAGCACGACGACAAGCTGCGCTTCATCTACGAAAAGATCGAGGTTCCGACTTCGGTGGTGCTGCAGAAGATCGAGCGTAACGGTGTGCTCATCGACAGTGAACGCCTGGGCCAGCAATCGCATGACCTCGGGCGCCGCATGCTGGAGATCGAGCAGCAGGCCTATGACCTGGCCGGCCAGCCCTTCAACCTGAATTCACCCAAGCAACTGGGTGAGATCCTGTTCGGCAAGCTGGAGTTGCCGGTGGTGAAGAAGACCGCTTCCGGTGCGCCCTCCACCGACGAAGAAGTGCTGCAGAAGCTGGCCGAGGACTATCCCCTGCCCAAGGTGTTGCTGGACTATCGCGGCCTGTCCAAGCTCAAGTCCACCTATACCGACAAGCTTCCCAAGATGATCAATCCGGTTACCGGGCGCGTGCATACCAACTATGCGCAAGCCGTGGCGGTCACCGGTCGCCTGGCCTCCAACGAGCCCAACCTGCAGAACATCCCGATCCGCACTGCCGAAGGTCGTCGCATCCGCGAAGCCTTCGTCGCGCCCGAAGGCAGCGTGATCGTGTCGGCCGACTATTCGCAGATCGAGTTGCGCATCATGGCGCACATCTCGGAAGACGAAAACATGCTGAAGGCCTTCGCCAACAACGAAGACATCCACAAGGCGACCGCCGCCGAAATCTTCGGCATCGCGCCCGAGCAGGTCGAGTCGGAGCAGCGCCGTTATGCCAAGGTGATCAACTTCGGCCTGATCTACGGCATGAGCGCCTTTGGTCTGGCCGGTAACCTGGGCATCGAACGTTCGGCGGCGCAGATGTACATCGACAAGTATTTCATGCGATTTTCGGGCGTGAAGCGCTACATGGACGAAACCCGACTGCAGGCCAAGGCCCGTGGCTATGTGGAAACCGTGTTCGGCCGTCGCCTGTGGCTGCCCGAGATCAATTCGCCCAACGGTCCGCGTCGCCAGGGGGCGGAACGGGCGGCGATCAACGCGCCCATGCAGGGCACTGCCGCCGACCTCATCAAGCTGGCCATGATCGCGGTGCAGGACTGGCTGGAAAAGACTGGCATGCAGACCCGCATGATCATGCAGGTGCACGATGAACTGGTGTTGGAAGTTCCACAACAGGAATTGGCAGTGGTGCGTGAAAAGCTGCCCGAATTGATGAAAAATGTTGCGGAGCTGAAAGTTCCCTTGCTTGCCGAGGTAGGAATCGGTAAGAATTGGGACGAAGCACATTAATTCACATTAATTCCGGTTTCTGGCAAACATCGTTCCCGGTTCGTGATCGGGTTCGCATGACCGCCGGTCGTGTGGAACCGGCGCCCGCGCCGCCAGGGAAAGCGGATCGGGCGCAGATGGTGGATATAAGAATTGGCAATGCAACAAGCTGACGAACTGACAAGTCGGCGCAATCAGAACTGAAAAAAATAGAAGACTGGCGTCGCAACCGCAGGCATTCGAAGACGGGACGACGCACTGGGTGAAGCCGGACCAAGGTCCGGCGCAGCAGAGGCTGGGCAGGAAAGGGCAGGGGACACGCACCAGGTTTTTCGACACGCACCGCGCATGCGGGCTGCGCCATTGGCGCAGGTCTTGCCATCCCCCAACGCTTCCGTCCGGCCTCCGATGAACACATTGGAGGAGACGTCATGAAGTCAGCAATGAAAGTGGGCACGCGCCTGGGACTCGGGTTTGCGTGGGTGGTGCTGTTGCTGGTGCTGGTGACCGGTTTCGGCATCTTCAACATGCACCAGGTGCAGGCGCGCTTCACCCACGTGGTCGAGGTGAAGAACCCGGAGAGCACGCTGGTCAAGGACATGCTGGAGACCGTGGGGGAGCGTTCCATCTCGCTGCGCAACCTGATGCTGCCGGCCGCTCCCGAGGATGTGGATATCGAGGCGCAGTACATCGAGGCGCAGACGCTGAAGTACAAGATGGCTGCGCAGAAGCTGCAGCAGCTCTTCACTGATTCGGCCGACACCACCGAGGAAGAAAAGGCCGCCCTGCCCAAGATCGCCGCCCAGGCCGCCAATGCCGAAAAGCTCATCAGCGAAGCGGTGGAGTTCGGCAAGCGTCGTGAGGCCTACGAGCTGGCGCAATTCCTGAAGGAACAATACCTGCCGGTGCAGAAGTCCTGGCAGGTTGAACTGAAGGCGCTGGCCGCGCTGGAAGACCGGCTCAACAAGGAAGCCGCCGAGGCCAGCGCCACCGCCTATGCACGTGCGCGCCTGCTGATGCTGGTCATCAGCGCCATCGGCGTGATCACCGCCATCCTGGCGGCACTCTGGCTGACCCGCCAGATCTTGCGCAAGCTGGGCGGTGAGCCGGACTACGCGGTGCAGATCGCTGGCCAGATTGCCGAAGGCGACCTGGCCGTGGTCATCGATACCCGCCCCGGCGACAACGACAGCCTGCTGGCCGCCATGCGTATCATGCGCGACAAGCTGGCAGCCATCGTCACCGAAGTACGCCGGGGTTCGGAAACCATCACCACCGCCTCCACCGAAATCGCCCGCGGCAACCTCGACCTGTCGGGTCGTACCGAGCAACAGGCCGGCGCCCTCGAAGAAACCGCTTCCTCGATGGAACAGCTCAATTCCACCGTCAAGCAGAATGCCGAGAATGCCCACCAGGCCAACGACCTAGCGCTGGCTGCCTCCGACGTCGCGGTGCAGGGTGGCAGCATCGTCTCGCAGGTGGTGGAGACGATGCAGTCCATCAATGCCTCTTCGCAGAAGGTGGCCGATATCGTCAGCGTGATCGATGGCATCGCCTTCCAGACCAACATCCTGGCCCTGAATGCAGCGGTCGAAGCGGCCCGCGCCGGCGAGCAGGGGCGCGGTTTTGCGGTGGTGGCTTCCGAGGTGCGCTCGCTGGCCCAGCGCTCGGCCTCGGCGGCCAAGGAAATCAAGGTGCTCATCGGCGACTCCGTGGGCAAGGTCGAGAACGGCAGCAAGCTGGTGGAGCAGGCCGGCAGCACCATGACCGACATCGTCACCAGCATCCGCCGCGTGACCGACGTGATGACCGAGATCACCCACGCCAACCGCGAGCAGAGCAGCGGCATCGAACAGGTCAACGAGGCGATCATCCAGATCGACGACATGACGCAGCAGAATGCGGCGCTGGTCGAGCAGGCGGCTGCGGCGGCCCGTTCGCTGCAGGAACAGGCGGCCGGCCTGCAGCAGCTGGTCAGCGTGTTCCGTGTCGATGCTGCCCAGGCGAGGGTGGCGTCATCCTATGCGGCGCCGAGTGCCGAGCGTGTCATCGATGTCACGCCGGGCGCGCCGGAATTGCCGGCCGGTGGCCAGGTGCTGGCGGTGCAGGGCTGAAAACCGGGAAGAAGATGGCCCCGGAGACGGGGCGCAACGCCTGCGCCGGTTTGCGGTTAGACTCCGGCTTGGGTGAAGTCGGAGCGCATCCGTGAGGATGCCGGCAAGCGGCCTGCAAGGGCCGCTTTTTTCTGGATCTGGATATTCCGGATGAGGCCAGGAAATCCGCGATCCTTCCCCGCATCACGTCCACCACAACGAGGCCACGTGCCACCAAGATGGAGAACCCGATGAACGACCTTCGCAATGACTTCGACAGCCTGCTGGGACAGAGCACCCTGTCCGGCAGCGCCGACCGCCGTACCTTCCTGAAGACTGCCCTGGGCACCGGCTTTGCCGCCGCCGTGCTGCCGGTCTGCGCGCAGACCATGATCAAGACCGACACCAGCGGCCTGACCGCCGGCGAGGTCGCCATCGACGTCAACGGCCAGCGCGTGCCGGCCTATCGCGCCCAGCCCGAGGGCAAGACCGGGCTGCCGGTCATCATCGTGGTGTCGGAAATCTTCGGGGTGCACGAGCACATCGCCGATATCGCCCGCCGCTTCGCCAAGCTGGGCTATCTGGCCATCGCACCGGACTTCTTCGTGCGCCAGGGCAATCCCATGGCCTATACCTCCATTGCCGAGCTGCAGAAGGAAATCATTTCCAAGGTGCCGGATGCCCAGGTGATGGGCGACATCGATGCCTACGTGAAGTGGGCCGGCGAAAATGGCGGCGATACCAGCCGTCTGGGCATCAACGGCTTCTGCTGGGGTGGCCGCATCGTCTGGCTCTACAGCGCCCACAATCCCAAGGTCAAGGCCGGTGCCGCCTGGTATGGCCGTCTGGTGGGCGAGAAGACCGCGCTGTTCCCGCAGCAGCCGCTCGATATCGCAGCTACGCTGAAGACGCCAGTCATTGGCCTCTATGGCGGCAAGGATCAGGGCATCCCGGTCTCTACCGTGGAACAGATGAAGGAAGCCCTGCAGAAGGCTGGCAACAAGTCGGAATTCCACGTCTATGCCAATTCCGGCCACGCATTCAATGCCGATTACCGCCCCAGCTATGTCGAGGCCGATGCCAAGGACGCTTGGGCCAAGGTGGTAGCTTTCTTCAAGAGTCACGGCGTGGCGTGACGCGCTGAAGGTCTGGCCTCTTATTGGTGCGCGTCTGATGCAGATCAAGGCATGGCGCACCAAGATGTGCAGGACGTTTGCGGCAAGGGACGGAGTTTTCCGTCCCTTTTTCATCGGTATGCGACAAAACACATGGGTATACCGTGCCGATCCGGGCCTTGCGCCATTGGCACGCGGTTTGCTATGACAAGGATTGAGTAGAAGCGGCTAGCGGTCGGTAAAACGGACACTTACCTTCCTGCGGGGCATTGCTCGTGATGCCATCGGAACCCCGATGGTCCCCATCTTTTGATAGGACACGAGACCATGCACGATGCCCGCGCGCTTTTCTCTTTCTCATTTTCTCTACGCTCTTCCCGGCCATGCTCAGGATCGCCCGCCTCTCTGCGAGGTGCGCGATGAATGCCGTCGCTGAACGCTTCAACCGCGTTGCCCCTGCCGATCCCGCCACCGTGCTGCACCTGCGGGTGAGGGCCATACGCCCGGTGGCTGCCGATATCCGCCTGTTCGAACTGAGCTCCGCAGATGGCGCCCCATTGCCGCCATGGAGCGCGGGCGCGCACCTGCGCCTGCAACTGCGGGAGGGGCTGGAACGCTGCTATTCGCTGTGCAATACGCCGCAACAGCGCGACTGTTATGTGATCGCCGTCAAGAAGGAAGCCGCCTCACGCGGCGGCTCGGCCTTCTTGCACGACCAGGTTCAAGAGGGCGACCTGCTCACTGCAGCGGCACCCGTCAATGCCTTTCCTCTGGCGGTTGATGAACGTGCTCCGCTGCTCTTGGCCGCCGGCATCGGTATCACACCGCTCCATGCGATGGTCGCCGACATGGCCGCGCGCGGTGTACGCCACCGTCTGCATTATTTTGCGCGCGGCCTGGCGCATGCGGCCTTCTTCCACGAACTGGCCACCTGCTCGCAGGGCATGTCCCTGCATCTGGGGCTGGATGGCGCCGAGACCGGACGTGCCATTGCCGCCGCGCTAGCCGGCGTGCCGTGCTCTTCCCCGCTTTATGTATGCGGTCCCGCGCCCTTCATCGAGGCGGCGCGTGACCATGCGCGCCAGGCCGGCTGGCGCGAGGACGATATCCATTTCGAATGGTTCGCCGCGCCCACCGGCGCAAGCCATGCCGTCATCCATGCCTCTGACCAGGACCACCATGTCTTCGAACTGGTCTTGCAGCGCTCGGGCGTGAGCTGCACGGTGTCGCCCGGCCAGAGCATCGTGGCCGCCGCCGCCGGAGCTGGCGTGGTGATCGGCACCTCCTGCGGCGAGGGATTCTGCGGCAGTTGCGAAAGCACGGTGCTGGAAGGCCTGCCCCTGCATCGCGACAGCGTGCTCTCGGCCGCCGAGCGCGCCAGTGGTCGCACGCTGATGCCCTGCGTCTCGCGCTGTGCAGGAACGCGATTGGTACTGGATCTGTGATGTTCCGATTTGTCTGTGCAAGTTCAACCCACCTGGAGAGGAAGGCTATGAAGAAGCAAGCGATGCAGAAGCGGACTTTCATGCGGCGTGTGGCCGCACTATGGCTGGGCGCGGCAGCCCTGCAGATGGCCGGCCTGGCCCATGCCGAGGACAAGGTCACCCTGCTGTCGAACTGGTATGCGCAGGCCGAGCATGGCGGCTTCTACCAGGCCGTGGCCAAGGGCATCTACAAGAAGTACGGCATGGATGTCACCATCAAGATGGGTGGCCCGCAGGTCAACAACATGCAGATCCTGGTGGCGGGGCAGGCCGACTTCAGCATGGGATATGACTTCACGGTGCTCAAGGGCATAGAGCAGGGCTTGCCGCTGGTGACCGTGGGCACGTCCTTCCAGTCCGACCTGCAGGGCATGATGACGCATGATGATGTCACCAGCCTGGCCGGGCTGAAGAACAAGACCATCCTGGTGGCGGGCTCCGGCCAGTCGAGCTGGTGGCCGTGGCTCAAGTCCAAGTATGGCTATACCGATGCGCAGTCCAAGGCCTACACCTTCAACCTGCAGCCTTTCTTCGCCGATCCCAACATCGCGCAGCAGGCCTATCCTTCCTCCGAACTGTTCCAGGCCGACAAGGCCGGCGTGAAGAGCAAGTTCTTCCTCTTTGCCAGCGAGGGCTATCCGCCGTATGGCACCACCATCGTGACGCTGCAAAAGACCGTGGCCAGCAAGCCCGACCTGGTGCAGCGCTTCGTCAAGGCGACCGCTGAAGGCTGGAAGAGCTACCTGGAAGACCCGGCTCCGGCCAATGCCCTCATCAAGGCCGACAACAAGAACATGGGCGACGAGCAACTGGCCTATGCCCTGGGCAAGCTCAAGGAGCTCAAGGTGGTCACGGGTGGCGATGCGGCACGGTTGGGCATCGGCGTGATGACCGATGAACGCTGGAAGCAGACCTATGACGTCATGGTCGCTACCGGCCTGCTCAAGGCGGATACGGATTATCACAAGGCCTACACCACCCAGTTCGTCAAGGACATGAAGGTCATGCCCTGATCCCGTTGGGCGCCGCTGCGTGAGTGCGGCGGCGCGGTCCACCTTGCGCGTGAGGACGCCATGATTCCCTACACAGCACCGATGACAGCACGCCGCATCCCGGTGATCGATTTTGCCGATGCGTTTTCCCCCGAGCGAAGCCGGCGTGAAGCGCTGGCCTGGGAAATCCACAAGATTTCGCGTGACGTGGGTTTCTTCTACATCGTCAACCACGGTGTCCCGCAGTCACTGGTGGAAGGCCAGTTCGACTGGGCGCGCCGATTCTTTGCGTTGCCGGCGGCCAGCAAGGCGGCCATCGACATGCGCGGTTCGCCGTCCGGCTACGGCTATGAACGCATGGGGGCGCAGGCCCTTGATGAGGGTTCGCCGGCGGACCTGAAGGAGGGCTTCCAGTTCGGCTTCGACATTGCCCATGATCATGCCTACGTGCAGCGTGGCCTGCTGCGCTATGGTCATCACCGGTGGCCGCAGGACCTGCCCGGATTCGAAGCCCATTCGCGGCGCTATTACGAGGCCGTGCGCGCGCTCTCGCATCGTCTGCTCAGCGTGATCGCGCTGTCGCTGGAGATGCCGGAGGATTTCTTCGAGCCGGTGCTGGAAACGCCCATCGCCACCCAACGGATGCTGCACTACCCGCCGCAACCGGACGGTGCGCGCAACAACCAGATCGGCGCCGGTGCGCATACCGACTGGGGCCTGGTCACCATCCTCGCGCAGGATGCCATCGGTGGACTGGAGGTCTGCAACGCAGAGGGCCAGTGGGTGAGCGCACCGCCCATCAAGGACAGTTTCGTGGTCAACATCGGTGACCTGCTGCAGCGCTGGAGCAATGACCTCTATCACAGCAATCCACATCGCGTGCTCAATGCCGGCACGGTGCCGCGTTATTCGCTGCCTTTTTTCCAGGATGGCGACCAGGCGGCCGTGGTGGCCTGCCTGCCGACCTGCTGCAGCGCCGAGCGCCCACCGCGTTATGCGCCTTGCACCATTGGCGAGTATCTGGACATGAAGGTAAGGCAGACCTTCGGCGCGGTGGCGGTGGACTGAGTCACCGCAGCCAGCAAGTCCGAATTTTCGAATGTCAGATTTTCCGGCGAAGGCGACCGTGTTGGCACGCCGGCCGGACCACTGCGGATCCCCAGGTCCGCAGTCCAAGCAGAAGGAGCAGCATCATGCTGGTAACTCAACAAAAAGTCTTGCGCAGGTTCTGGTACGCGCTCATGCCCATCTCGCAGCTCAAGGACGGTCCGCAGCCCTTTACGCTGCTGGGCGAGAAGCTGGTGGTATGGCTCAGGGAAGATGGTACGCCGGCCGCCTTGCAGGACCGCTGCTGCCATCGCACGGCGCGGCTGTCCAAGGGCTTCGTGGAAAACGGCAATATCGTCTGCGGCTACCATGGCTGGACCTTCAACGGCGAGGGCGCCTGCGTGCGCGTGCCGCAGAGCGTGGACGGCAGCGTGCCGTCGGGTGCCTGCGTGAAGTCCTATCACTGCAAGGAGCGCTACGGCTATGTTTGGGTGGCGCTGGAAGATCCGCTGCGTGACATCCCCGATTTTCCCGAGGATGGTGCGCCGGGATACCGCCGCATCTTCCAGTTCTACGAACGCTGGGATACCAGCGCGCTGCGCATGATGGAAAACTCCTTCGACAATTCCCATTTCAGCTACGTGCATCGGGCTACCTTCGGCCTGTACGATCAGCCCAAGCCGGAGAAGTACGAGATCGAGGAAACCGACTACGGCTTCGAGGCCGAGACACGGGTGCCGATCAAGAACGTGCCGGCCAGCCACCGCGTCACCGGCAGTACGGCCGATACCACCGTGCGCCACATGTTCAACCGCTGGTACCTGCCTTTCGTGCGCCGCTTCGGTTGCACCTATCCGGAGAGCGGCCGGCATCACATCATCTACAACTGCGCTACGCCCATCGACGATGGCAGCATCATGCTGGCGCAGTGGCTGTACCGCAACGATACCGAGGAGGATTGCTCCGAGGCCGAGCTGATCGCCTGGGACGCCCCCATCCTGGTGGAAGACCGTGACATCCTGGAAGCCACCGACCCGGACGCCTGCATCGACGTGCGGCGCCGCCAGGAATTCCACATGGCCTCGGACCGTCCGGGTCTGATCATGCGCCGCATGCTGCTGCAGCTGCTGGAAGAGCATGGCGAATCCGAAGTCTTCCGCATCCATCCCGCTGCATGAACCCGCCAGGAGATTCCATGGACAGAGATGATCACGCCATGTCGCAGGCCGCGGCATGGGAGCAGCAGGGCCAGGTATCGGGCGAGGCTCCGGTGCTGTCGGCGCAACGGGTGGAGAAGACCTACCGCAACGGCACACGCGCCCTGGACGAAGTGCGGCTCGATATCGGGCGCGGGGAGTTCGTCTCCCTGCTGGGCCCGTCGGGCTGCGGCAAGAGCACCCTGCTGAAGATGTTCGCCGGGCTGGAGGAGCCGTCGCATGGGCATCTGCGTTGGTGGGGCGGTAACCTGGCCACGGTCGGGACGCCGGAGCGCACGCTGGCCATGGTGTTCCAGGAAGCCACGCTCATGCCCTGGGCCACGGTGGAACAGAATGCACGGTTGCCGCTGGACCTGCGCCACGTGCCACGTGCGCAGGCCGATGCACGGGTGGCGGCCGCCCTGAAGCTGGTGGGCCTGGACAAGTTCCACAAGGTGCTGCCGCGCGAATTGTCCGGCGGCATGCAGATGCGTGCCTCGATTGCGCGGGCGCTGGCGACCTCGCCCAATCTGCTGCTGATGGATGAGCCGTTCGGTGCCCTGGATGAATTCACCCGCAACAAGCTCGATGCCGACCTGCGCGATATCTGGAGCCAGCAGGACCTGACGGTGGTCTTCGTGACCCACAGCATCTATGAGGCGGTGTTCCTATCTTCGCGGGTGATCGTGATGGCGGCGCGGCCCGGGCGGGTGATCGCCGATGTGGCCATCGATGTGCCAGGGCCGCGTGACGAGGCCTTCCGCATTTCGGCGCCCTTCATGCAGTATTGCAAGACGCTATCTGATTACTTGACGCTGGCCAACCAGCAGGGAGGCGGTCATGAAGCCCAACACTGAGCCGCTGGTCAACCGTCCCGGTTTCTGGCGGGTGGCCGCACCGCTGGCGATCGGTATTACCTTGCTCCTGATGTGGCAGGTGGTCTGCACGCTGCTGGAGGTGCCGCCCTATCTGATACCGACGCCTTCCTTGATCGCCAAGACCTTGGTGGCCGACTGGGGCATGCTGCTTGATTCATTGCTGGTGACGCTGAAGATCACCTTCCTGGCTTTTGTGCTGGCGGTGATCCTGGGCGTGGCGATCGCCTTCGTCTTCGTGCAGAGCCGCTTCATCGAGGTCAGCCTGTTTCCCTATGCGATCATCCTGCAGGTCACGCCCATCGTGGCGATTGCACCGTTGATCATCATCTGGGTCAAGGACACCACGGCTGCGCTGACGGTCTGCGCCACCATCATGGCGCTGTTCCCGATCATCTCCAACACCACGCTGGGGCTGCGCAGCGTCAATCCGGGCTTGCTCAACCTGTTCCGGCTGAACAAGGCGACCCGCTGGCAGACGCTCAGGCGCTTGCGCATTCCGAGTGCCTTGCCTTATTTTTTCGGCGGCTTGCGCATTTCCAGCGGACTGGCGCTGATCGGCGCGGTGGTGGCGGAGTTCGTGGCCGGCACCGGCGGTACCGGCTCGGGACTGGCCTACCAGATCCTGCAGGCCGGCTTCCAGCTCAATATCCCGCGGCTGTTTGCGGCCTTGCTGCTGATCACACTGACCGGCATCCTGCTGTTCTGGCTGATGAGTGCACTGTCGCGCGCGGCGCTGGCCGGCTGGCATGAAAGCGAAATGGGATGAACCCGCGACATCAAGGAGACGATTGCGCATGAACACCTTCCTGATCAAGAACCTGCAAGCCATCATGACCGGCTTGCCCGGCGCTGCGGCGCGCCACGTCGGCCCCGACATCCGGGTGCAGGACGGCGTGATCGCCGCCATCGGCCGGCTTGCGGCACAGGCCGGCGAAGACGTGATCGATGCCAGCGATTGCGTGGCCTATCCGGCCTGGGTCAATACCCATCATCACCTGTTCCAGTCCCTGTTGAAGGGCGACCCGCTGGGCATCAACGCCACGCTGACCCCTTGGCTGGCGGCCACACCCTATCGCTATCGGGCCAGATTCGATGCCGAGCTGTTCCGGCTGGCGGCGCGCATCGGCATGGTGGAACTGCTGCGTTCGGGTTGCGGCACGATTGCCGACCACAACTACCTGTACTACCCGGGCATGCCCTTCGATACCTCCGAGATCCTGTTCGAGGAGGCCGAGCGACTGGGCCTGCGCTTCGTGCTGTGTCGCGGTACCGCGATGCGAACCCGCCAGCTGGAGGCCGAATTGCCGAGTGCCTTGCGGCCCGAGACGCTGGAGGGCTTCCTGGCGGACATGGCGCGCTTGCGCAAGCGCTTCCATGATCCGGCACCGGCATCCATGCGCAGGGTGGTGATGGCGCCGACCACGCCACTCTATTCGGCGGCACCCGAAGAACTGCGCGAGATGGCCGTGGCAGCGCGCGAGATGGGCTTGCGGCTGCACAGTCATCTCTCCGAGACCGTGGGCTACCAGGACAGCGCGCATGCCATGCATGGCTGCAGCCCGGTACAGTTCTGCGAGCGCATCGGCTGGCTGGGGCCGGATGTGTGGTTTGCGCATCTGGTCAAACTCGATGCCGAGGAAATTGCCCTGCTGGGCGCCACCGGCACCGGGATTGCCCATTGTCCGCAGAGCAATGGGCGCCTGGGGAGCGGGATTGCGCCGATACGTGCATTGGAGGCAGCCGGCGTTCCGGTGTCAATCGGCGTGGATGGCGCGGCCTCTAACGAGGCGGCTGACATGATTTCCGAAACCCATGCCGCCTGGCTGATGCAACGCGCCCGGCGCGGCCAGGAAGCGACGCCGGTATTCCGGGGCGGCAGCTTCGAGGGAGGCGCGGCCGAGGCCACGGTGGAGGATGTGGTGCGCTGGGGCACGACCGGTGGCGCCCGGGTGCTGGGGCTGGAGGCGCTGGACGGCCTGCAGGTGGGGCAGCAGGCCGATATTGCGCTGTACCGCCTGGATGACCCGCGCTACTTCGGCCTGCATGATTCGGCCATCGGGCCGGTGGCCTCGGGTGGGCGGCCTTTCCTGAAGGCAATGTGGGTCGGCGGCAAGGCCGTGGTGCGGGACGATGTCATTCCCGGGCTGGATCTGGCTGAACTGGGAGCGCAAGCGCGTCAGGCGGTGCAGAAGATGCTTGCAGGCAATTAGGGCAGGGCGAAGTCGCTTGCTTGTGCCGCCTTGGTCCCCGCTTTCCCCATGAGCCGCATGGGGAGGTGGCCAAAACTGCTAAAATGGCGGGATGATCAAGCGACGTAATTCTCCCTTCAGTTTCTCAGCCGAGGATTTCGATGAATCCGTGGATTCCTTTGGCGCTTTCGATCCTTTCCGTCCTGACTCACCTCGCCGCGAGGCAGCTTCGGCCCAAGCCGGGTCTTCCGGCTCTTCCGCACCATCCGGAGCGTCCGCCGCGGGCGAAGACAGCGCCGAAGAGGAAACCCGGCCCCCGCTGGAACTGGACCTGACCAATCACTTCCTGATCGCCATGCCGTCCATGCTGGACCCGGTCTTCGGCGGCACGGTGGTCTATCTGTGCGAACACAACCATAACGGCGCGCTGGGCGTAGTCATCAACAAGCCCACCGACATGACGATGGACGTGCTGTTCGACCGCATCAACCTCAAGCTGGAAATCCGCCCTGATACTCCTGACGCCATGCCGGAGCTGTATCGCCGGCCGGTCATGTTCGGTGGCCCGGTCCAGGTGGAGCGCGGCTTCGTGCTGCATTCGACCTCGGAAAAATACTCCTCCACCCTGCAGGTGACCGATGATGTCGCGCTGACCACCTCCAAGGATGTGCTGGAAGCCGTGGCGTATGGCAACGGCCCTGAGCGGGTGCTGGTGACGCTGGGTTGCTCGGGCTGGAGCCCAGGTCAGCTGGAAGGGGAGATCGGACGCAATGGCTGGCTGACGGTGAAGGCCGATCCGGCCATCATCTTCGAACTGCCCGTGGAAGAACGCTTCACGGCAGCCCTGGCCTTGCTGGGCATCGATCCGGTGATGCTCTCCGGCGACGCCGGGCGGGCCTGAGGACGATAGGGAAAACGCTTGGAAACCATCCTGGCCTTCGACTTCGGCTTGAAACGCATCGGCGTGGCAGTGGGCAATACCGGTCTGAAGCAGGCCCAGCCGCTGGCGGTGATCGGCGAGCCCACCAATGACGGCAAGTTCGCCGCCATCGCGCGCCTGATCGCAGAGTGGCAGCCGGCGCGCTGCGTGGTCGGCCTGCCCTTGCACCCGGACGGCGCGGAGCACGAGATGAGCGTGCGCTGCCGGCGCTTCGCCAACCAGCTGCACGGTCGCTACGGGGTCGAGGTCACGCTGGTGGATGAACGCTACAGTTCGGCGGTGATCCAGCACCAGCGCGGCGAGCAGATCGACGACCAGGCCGCCGCCATCATTTTGCAGCAATACTTTGACGACGCACATTCATGAGCACAACATCTTCCCAGCTTGATGCAGAAGCGCTGTACCAGACCCTGGTGCAGCAGATTAGGACCGGCCTGCAGGGCGCGACCGACGTGGCGCTGGTGGGCATCCATTCCGGTGGCGCCTGGCTGGCCGAGCGGCTGGCAGCCGAACTGGGCCTGACCGAACGCCTCGGCTTTGTCGACGTGTCCTTCTATCGCGACGACTTTTCCGAGAAGGGCCTGCGCGCCGACGTCAAGCCGAGCCAGATTCCCTTCGATGTCGAAGGCGCCACCATCCTGCTGGTGGACGACGTGCTCTACACCGGGCGCACCACGCGCGCGGCCATCAACGAACTGTTCGACTACGGCCGCCCGGCGCGCGTGCTGCTGGCCGCGCTGGCCGATCGCGGCGGGCGTGAGCTGCCGGTGGCTGCCGATTTCGTGGCGACCTCGGTTGAACTGAGCAAACAAGAAAACCTGCAATTGCAACGCGCCGACGACGGCCGCTTCTCACTCACGGTGGTCCATGCTTAATCCACAACTCAATAAAAACGGCGAACTGCAGCACCTGCTGACCATCGAGGGCCTGCCGCGCTCGATTCTCACGCACATCCTCGACACCGCCTCTTCGTTCGTCAGCATCGGCGACCGCGAAGTCAAGAAGGTGCCGCTCATGCGTGGCAAGAGCGTGTTCAATCTCTTCTTCGAGAACTCCACGCGTACCCGCACCACCTTCGAGATCGCCTCCAAGCGCCTGTCGGCGGACGTGATCAACCTCAACATCCAGGCCTCCAGCACCAGCAAGGGCGAGTCGCTGCTGGACACCATCGACAACCTGGCGGCCATGCATGCCGACATGTTCGTGGTGCGCCACGCCCAATCGGGCGCGCCCTTCCTGATCGCCAAGCACCTGATCGACACCAGGCAGTCGCATGTACACGTGGTCAACGCCGGCGACGGCCGTCATGCGCACCCGACCCAGGGGCTGCTGGACATGTACACGATCCGCCACTACAAGAAGGATTTCACCAACCTGCGCGTGGCCATCGTGGGCGACATCCTGCACAGCCGCGTGGCGCGTTCCGACATCCACGCGCTGACCACCCTGGGCGTGCCTGAAGTGCGGGCCATCGGCCCACGTACGCTCTTGCCCAGTGGCCTGGAGCAGATGGGCGTGCGCGTCTTCCACAACATGGAAGAGGGCTTGAAGGACGTCGACGTGATCATCATGCTGCGCCTGCAGAACGAGCGCATGAGCGGTGCGCTGCTGCCCTCGGCGCAGGAGTTCTTCAAGAGCTACGGCCTGACCCCGGAACGCCTGGCCCTGGCCAAGCCGGACGCCATCGTGATGCACCCCGGTCCGATGAACCGCGGCGTGGAAATCGACTCGGCCGTGGCTGACGGCGCCCAGGCAGTGATCCTGCCGCAGGTGACCTTCGGCATCGCGGTGCGCATGGCGGTCATGAGCATCGTGGCTGGCAATTGAATTGAGCGGTAACGACGACTATCACAGCGACGTTTTGAACGATCCGTTAAGAAGACAAGAACTGATGAAACTGCATATCAAGAACGGCCGTCTGATCGACCCGGCCAACGGCATCGATGCCCAGCAGGATGTGTACGTAGCCGCCGGCAAGATCGTCGGTGTCGGCCAGGCTCCGGCCGACTTTGTGGCCAACAAGACCATCGACGCCACCGGACTGGTGGTGACCCCCGGCCTGGTGGACCTGTCGGCGCGCCTGCGCGAGCCTGGCTATGAATACAAGGCCACGCTCGAATCCGAGATGCAGGCCGCCATCCAGGGCGGTGTGACCAGCCTGATCTGCCCACCGGATACCGATCCCGTGCTGGACGAGCCGGGTCTTGTGGAAATGCTGAAGCACCGCGCCCGTTCGCTGAACCAGGCGCACGTCTATCCGCTGGGTGCGCTGACCGCCGGCCTGAAGGGCAAGGCCCTGACAGAAATGGCCGAGCTGACCGAGGCGGGTTGCATCGGCTTTTCGCAGGCCGAGGAACCGATCACCGATACCACCGTGTTGCTGTCGGCGCTGCAATATGCCAAGACCTTCAACTACACCGTCTGGCTGCGCCCGCAGGACCCACACCTGGGCCGCTCGGGCATTGCCCACAGCGGGCCGGCGGCGTCGCGCCTGGGCCTGTCGGGCGTGCCTGTGATGTCCGAGACCATCGCCCTGTACACGCTGTTCGAACTCATGCGTGCGACGGGCGCGCGGGTTCACCTGTGTCGCATGTCCTCGGCCGCCGGTCTTGAACTGGTGCGCCAGGCCAAGAGCGAAGGCCTGCCGGTGACCTGCGACGTGGGCGTGCACCACATCCATCTGTGTGACCTGGATATCGGCTTCTTCGATTCCAATGCTCGCATGACCCCGCCGCTGCGCTCGCAACGCGACCGCGAAGCGATCCGCACCGCACTGCTCGATGGCACCATCGACGCCGTCTGCTCCGACCATACCCCGGTGGATGACGACGAGAAGCTGCTGCCCTTCGGCGAAGCCTCGCCGGGCGCAACCGGTCTGGAACTGTTGCTGTCGCTGTCCCTGAAGTGGGCGCTGGAGACCGAAGGCGAGGGCAAGGAAGTGCTGTCCAAGGCGATCTCCAAGGTGACCCATCGTGCCGCCAAGGTGGCGGGCCTGAAGGCGGGCAACCTGGCCGTTGGCAACGTGGCCGACCTCTGCCTGTTCGATCCCAACACCATGTGGAAGGTACACGGCAGCGCGCTGGCCAGCCAGGGCAAGCACACGCCTTTCCTGGGCTATGAGCTGCCTGGCGTGGTCAAGGCCACCATCGTCTCGGGGCATATTGCCTTCGAGCGCTGATCCGACCTGCATCGTTTCTACAGCCGACCAAGAGCCGACCGAGCCATGTTCGTTTTCCGTTTGCTGCGCCTGATCGCGCATCTGTTCAAGGGCATGGCGGTGTGCGCCTTTCTGTTCCCGTTGACCGGCAAGAAGGGCCAGGAGGCGCATATCCGGCGCTGGTCGCGCAAGCTGCTGCGCATCTGCGGCATCAGCGTGGAGATCGACAGTCCCTTGCCGCTGCAGCGTTCGCTGCTGGTGTCCAACCACGTGAGCTGGCTGGATATCTTCGTGGTCAATTCGTTGCAGCCCTGCCGCTTCGTGGCCAAGTCCGAGATCCGTGGCTGGCCGCTGATCGGCTGGTTGTGTGCCAAGACGGGCACCATCTTCATTTCGCGTGGCAAGGCCAGCGATGTGCGTCGCATTTTCAAGGGACTGGTGGAAAGCATCGAGAAGGATGAGCACGTGGCCTTCTTCCCGGAAGGCACCACGGCGGCCCAGGGTACGTTGCTACCCTTCCACGCCAACCTGTTCGAAGCCGCCATCGATGCCCGGGCGCCGGTGCAGCCGTATGCGCTGCGCTACGTGGATGCGGCCGGCAATTTGCATGGGGCGGCCGATTTCATTGGCGACATGTCCATTGCCGAGAGTATCCTGACCATCCTCAAGGCCCGGGGCATGCGTGCGCAGTTGAAGCAATTGCCCATCATCAACACTGAAGGCGCCCACCGGCGCGACCTGGCGCGTAGCGCGCGCGAGGTGATCGCGACCGGCCTGGGGTATTCGCTGGAATCGCTCAGCCCGGCTGGCGCGCCTGCGGACACTGCACCTGGAACAGCGCCCGATCCTCAAGTCGCACCGCACTGAGCTTGCCACCCCAGACGCAGCCGGTATCGAGCGCAATCAGATGGGGGCGCATCACCAGTCCCAGTGTCGACCAGTGGCCGAAGACCACGGTTACCTCTTCGGTACGACGGCCCGGCACCTCGAACCAGGGCATCAGCCCTTCCGGTGCGGCGGCCGCACCTTCCTTCACCGCAAAATCCATCGTCCCGTCCGCCTGGCAGAAGCGTAGCCGGGTGAAGGCGTTGATGACGCAGCGCAGCCGGTCGTAGCCGGCCAGGTCGTCGCTCCAGCGCGCAGGCTGGTTACCGTACATATGGCGCAGGAAGTCGATCCATTGCTCGCTTTGCAGCATGGCCTCGACTTCGGCAGCCAGCGACAGCGCCTGTTTCAGGTCCCATTGCGGCAGTACACCGGCGTGTACGATCAGGTGACCCTGCTCGTGTATGGCCAGCGGACGATGGCGCAGCCAGTCGATCAGTTCGTCGCGGTCAGGCGCTGCCAGGATCTCGTCGAGCGTGTCATCCCGGTGGGCCGGGCGGATGCCGCAGGCCACTGCCAGCAGGTGCAGATCGTGGTTGCCCAGCACGGCCTGGGCGCGGTTGCCCATCTGCATCACGGTGCGCAGGGTTTGCAGGGAGTGGGGGCCGCGGTTGATGAGGTCGCCGGCGAAGAGGATACGGTCGGACGCAAACGGCGGGAGAGTTGCCAGCAAATCCTGCAGGGAGGCATGGCAGCCCTGCAGGTCTCCGATAATGTAATTTCTCATGGGCAATGTCTGATGAGCTTGGGGCCAGGTGAAGGATCGGTGATGCCATGCATAAACACCCCGTGCGAACTGATCCAATGCGGGTGCGCTCGGGTAAAATACCTGGTTTCCATTCTTTACGCATGGTAACCAGCGGTGGCGACCCATGCCAGGACAGCAATGATTTTAGTGACTGGCGGTGCAGGATTCATCGGATCCAATTTTGTCGTTGAGTGGGTCGGCCATACGGGCGAGCCTGTGGTCAACCTCGATTTGCTGACGTATGCTGGCAATCTCCAGAACCTGGATTCATTGCAAGGGAACGCGGCCCATATCTTCATTCAGGGTGATATCGGCGACCGTCAACTGGTCGCCGATCTGCTCAAGCAGCACCGCCCGCGTGCGGTCGTCAACTTTGCAGCAGAGAGCCACGTGGACCGCTCCATTCACGGCCCGGAGGCCTTCGTGCAGACCAATGTGCTGGGCACCTTCAACCTGCTGGAATCCGTGCGCGAGTACTGGAGCCAGCTTGATGAGGCGGAGCACCGGCAATTCCGTTTCCTGCACGTTTCCACCGATGAAGTCTACGGTTCGCTGGCTCTGCAGGCACCGGCCTTCACCGAGACCAACCGTTACGAGCCCAACAGTCCCTATTCGGCGACCAAGGCCGCCAGCGACCATCTGGTACGCGCCTATCATCATACCTACGGGCTACCGGTGCTCACGACCAATTGCTCCAACAACTACGGTCCGTATCACTTCCCTGAAAAGCTGATCCCGCTGATGATCGTCAATGCCTTGGACGGCAAGTCCCTACCGGTCTACGGCGATGGCCGCCAGATCCGCGATTGGCTCTACGTCAAGGATCACTGCAGCGCCATTCGCCGCGTGCTGGAAGCGGGCACACCGGGCGAGGTCTACAACGTCGGGGGCTGGAACGAAAAGGCCAACATCGATATCGTCAATACCGTCTGCGCCTTGCTGGACGAATTGCGTCCGCGTGAGGACGGACAGAGCTATGCTGGCCAGATCACTTATGTGACTGATCGTCCGGGCCATGACCGCCGCTATGCCATCGATGCCGGCAAGATCGAGCGCGAACTTGGCTGGAAGCCGGCCGAGACCTTCGAGACAGGCATTCGCAAGACCGTTCAATGGTATCTGTCCAACCAGGAGTGGGTGGCCAACGTCCGTTCCGGCAGCTACCGCGAATGGCTGGAAACCAATTACGCTGCACGCCAGGCATGAAGATCCTGCTCTTCGGCTGCAATGGACAGCTCGGTTGGGAACTGCAGCGCAGTCTGGCGCCGCTGGGCCAGCTCATCTCCTTGAGCGCCTGCAGCGAGCAGTACTGCGGGGACCTTGCTGACATGGCCGGAATCAGCCGCACCATCGCGGCACTGCGTCCGGATGTGGTGGTCAATGCGGCTGCGTATACGGCCGTGGACAAGGCGCAGTCCGAACCCGAGCGCGCGCACCTGGTCAACGCCGAGGCCCCGGGGGCCATGGCATTGGCCGCTGCGCAGTGCGGCGCTCTGCTGGTGCATTACTCCACCGATTACGTCTTTGACGGGAGCGGCGAACACGCGCGCAAGGAAGACGAGGCCACCGGCCCGCTCAACGTCTACGGCCGTACCAAGCTCGAAGGCGAGCAGGCCATCGTTGCCAGCGGCTGTGCGCATCTGATCTTCCGTACCAGCTGGGTCTATGCCGCACGCGGTGGCAATTTTGCCAAGACCATGCTGCGGCTCGGCGCCCAGCGCGACGAGCTCAATGTCATCGACGACCAGACTGGGGCCCCCACCGGCGCTGAACTGCTGGCCGATGCCAGCGCGCATGCCATCGTCCAGACCCTGGCCCACCCTGAGCGCCAGGGCCTTTATCATCTGGCCGCTTCGGGACAGACCACGTGGTTCGCCTATGCTCGCAAGGTGTTCGCCCTGGCGGGGCAACTGGGGGGCCTTTCCGGGCCGGCCCGGCTGGTCCCCATCCCCACCAGCGCCTACCCCACACAGGCTGCGCGGCCCCTCAATTCCCGCCTGGACTGCAGCAAGTTCCAAGCCGCTTTCGGACTGATCCTGCCGGACTGGCAGAACGGTGTCGAGCGCATGATGAAAGAACTCCATGAACACTAAATCCAACGTTTCCCGCAAGGGCATCATCCTGGCTGGCGGCTCGGGTACACGCCTGCATCCGGTGACCATGGCCGTCTCCAAGCAATTGCTGCCGGTCTACGACAAGCCGATGATCTACTACCCGCTCAGCACGCTGATGCTGGCCGGTATCCGTGACATCCTCATCATCACTACGCCGGAGGAGGCATTGCGCTTCCAGACGCTGCTGGGCGACGGCGCCGGCTGGGGAATGAACATCAGCTATGCGCAGCAACCCAGCCCGGATGGCTTGGCGCAAGCCTTCATCATTGGGCGCGACTTCATCGGCAATTCACCCTCGGCGCTGGTACTGGGTGACAATATCTTCTACGGACACGATCTGCAGTCCAAGTTGGACCAGGCGTGCAACCGTACCGATGGGGCGACCGTGTTTGCCTATCATGTTCATGATCCAGAGCGTTACGGCGTGGTCGCCTTCGACGCCGAAGGCCGTGCCACCAGCCTCGAAGAAAAGCCCGTCAAGCCCAAGAGCAGGTACGCTGTGACGGGCCTGTATTTCTATGACAACCAGGTCTGTGACATCGCAGCCGATATCAAGCCTTCGGCACGCGGCGAGCTTGAAATCACCGACGTCAACCGCTTCTATCTCGAACGTGGCGAGCTCAACGTGGAGATGATGGGACGCGGCTACGCGTGGCTGGATACCGGCACCCATGAGAGCCTGATCGAGGCCAGCAACTTCATCCAGACCATCGAGCATCGCCAGGGACTGAAAGTGGCATGCCCGGAAGAGATCGCCTATCGTATGGGCTACATCGACGCCCAGCAGTTGCAGAAGCTGGCGGCGCCGCTGGTCAAGAGCGGTTATGGACTCTATCTTCAACGGCTGTGCGATCAGGGGGATGCGTCGTGAACGCCATACGGACAGACCTGGAAGGGGTACTGATCATCGAGCCCAAGGTGTTTGGCGACGATCGCGGATTCTTCTTTGAGAGCTTCAATCAGCGGCGCTTCAATGAGTTGATCGGCCGCGAGGTGGAATTCGTCCAGGATAACCACAGCAAGTCGGCTTATGGCGTCGTGCGCGGCCTGCATTACCAGATCCGCCAGGCGCAAGGGAAGCTGGTGCGCGTTACCGCAGGATGCGTCCAGGATGTGGCCGTGGATCTTCGCAAGTCCTCTCCCACCTTCGGCAAGCATTTCTGCGCCGAACTGAGTGCCGAGAACAAACGCATGCTGTGGATCCCGGAAGGGTTTGCCCACGGCTTCCGCGTGATGTCGGAAACGGCAGAATTCCTGTACAAGACCACAGATTACTGGGCGCCCGAGCATGAGCGCAGCATTGCGTGGGATGATCCCGAGCTGGCCATTGACTGGGTGATTGCCAAGGATCAAGCCAAGCTTTCGCCGAAGGATCTGGCAGGCGTAGCCTTCGCCAGCGCCGACTATTTCGACTGAGCCGGGTTGCAGGCAAGGGGCGACCCGCGTGATCTGGTTGAGCGGGTATTTTTCCCGCTCCAGCTCCGTCTCAATGCTCCTCAGGTGCCGCGCTGTAGTTCCGTTTCCTGTTCCATGTAGACCCAGTCCACGATTTCGTCGCTGGGCGTGTACCCGGACACCAGGCGTTGCATGATCGTGCGGATTGCGTTGACGTCGTTGGCTGACAAGGCGGCCATCAGTTCCCGTAGTCTCTCCTGCAAGGCAGGCCAAGGCATGAAGTCCTCATGGGCTTTCATGATGCGAGGATGAGGCGTGGTTTCCGAATCCTCGCCGATCAACAATTCCTCATAGAGTTTCTCCCCATGCCGCAGGCCGGTGATCTGTATCTCGATGTCGCCATCGGGGTTGACTTCGTCGCGCACGGTCAGCCCTGACAATTCGATCATGCGGCGTGCCAGATCGATGATCTTAACTGGCTGTCCCATGTCCAGAAGGAAGACATCGCCGCCCTTGGCCATCGCACCCGCCTGGATGACCAGCTGAGCAGCCTCGGGAATGGTCATGAAGTAGCGTGTGATATCGGTATGGGTCAGCGTGATCGCTTCACCATTGCGGATCTGCTGCCTGAACTTGGGAACGACCGATCCGGACGAGCCCAGCACATTGCCGAAACGCACCATGGAAATCCGCGTGGCTGGCTGGGTCGAGGCAAGCGCCTGCAGGGCCATTTCCGCCAGCCGTTTGCTGGCACCCATGATGTTGGTCGGGCGAACGGCCTTGTCTGTACTAACCAGAACGAAATGCGCGACCTCATTTTCGATCGCGGCCCGGGCCGCGCGCAGCGTCCCCAGCAGATTGTTCTTGATGCCCTCCGCCGGATTGTGCTCGACCAGTGGAACGTGCTTGTAAGCTGCGGCGTGATAGACCGTATGGGGATGCCAGGTGGAGAGGATTTCGCCCAGCCGTTCTTCATCCTGCACGGAGGCCAGCAGCGGCACCAAGGCGATGTCCCGGCCATCCAGTTGTGCTTCCAGTTCCTGATGGATGGCGTAGAGCCCGTATTCGTTCTGTTCGATGAGCAGCAGCTTGACCGGAGAGACCGCCAGGATCTGCCGGCACAGCTCGCTGCCGATCGATCCTCCCGCGCCGGTCACCAGGACCACCTTGCCGGTGATGTTCTTGGCCAGCAAAAGATGGTTGGGCAGGACGGGCTCGCGGCCCAGCAGGTCGTCGATGTCGAGTTCTCGCAGGTCGGAGACGCTGATCCTTCCGCGCGCCAGGTCCATGACGCTGGGCAGCGTGCGCACCGAAACGTGCGCGCTGCGGATGTCGCTCAGAATCGCGTTGCGTCGCGTCCGGTTGATGTTGGGCATGGCCAGGAGGACGTCGTTGATCTTCAGCGTCTCCACCAGCCCCGCCAGGTCGGCCGGATTGTAGATGGGCAGGCCGTTGAGGACATGGCCGTGCAGCCGGTCATCGTCATCCAGGAAACCCGCCACCTGCATTTCGTGGCTGTTGGTCAGGGCGCCTGCCAGCTGGCGTCCGGCTTCGCCGGCACCATAGATCATGACCTTGGGACGGGCGGCATGCTTGAGGATGCGAAGATACTGATCACTCAACCAGACCCGCGCAAGCGCCCGTGATGCGCCCACCATGAACAGCAGCAGGATGGGCTGGATGATGCCCACCGTGCGCGGCACGCCATTGATGCCGATGATCGTAAAGATCGAGAAGTACAGCACGCCATAGACGCCGACCGCGCGGCCAACCGTTTGCAGCGCAGGCAGGCCGCTGTAGCGGAAGATCGCACGGTACAGGCCGGAGACGATGAAGATCGGCAAAGCAATGAGGCAGGCAGCCACCGCGGCCAGCAGCAGGCCTGTGCCCCATTCGGACTCTCGCGTGATACTGATGAATTCACCCAGCCGCAGGTAGAAGCTCAGCCATGCGGTGAACAGGCAAAGACTGAGGTCGATGGTCAGCGCGACGATGCGCTTGACGGGGCGGGGCAGGGCCAATGCCGGGCGGGCCAGCGCCGAGCAGGCACGGCGCCAGCTGCGACGAAGAAAGCGTGCTTGGTTCATGGCGCTTTGATCCTGTCCCCACGACCCGAGCCCGTTGCGGTCTGGACGATGAATTTGATGTAATGGGCCAAGTTCATCTCAGCGAGCATGCGCGCATCGATTTCTGCCAGCAGACGGGGTGTCGACATGTCGACACCCTTGACCTGCGCTAGACCAGTGATGCCGGGCCGGGCATCGAATACCCGCCGCTGTGCGCGTTCGGCAATCAGCTCGGTCTGGTTGAACAGGCAGGGGCGCGGCCCGACAAGACTCATTTCTCCTGTCAATACGTTCCACAACTGTGGCAGCTCATCGAGCTTGGTACGCCTGAGCATGCTGCCTATGCGGGTGACCGAGGCGGGGCTGGCCAGATGGGTCGCCATCGACTGGGTATCGGGCTTCATGGTCCGGAACTTGACTAGGACGAACGGCCGCTGGTGCCGCCCCACCCGGGTCTGGCGGAACAGCGGCGACCCGGTATCGAACAGGCCCAAGACGAACAGCAGTACCAGCAGGGGCGAAGTCAGCAACAAGCCGAGCAACGAGAAGAGAATGTCCAGCATGCGCAGCATCATTGCGATACTCCTGTGCTGTCGTTTGGTCCGATGGGCTCCACTTGACAGAAATTGACTTGCACGTCTTTTCCTTTTTTATGTATGACTCGATGGTGTGCAGTTGTCGTTTTGCATGACGGCGATGGCCGATCAACGCGTTCCAGGGGATGACAGGCCCGCATATAAAGCAAGAGTCTGTTCCTTAACCAGCGCGGATGCAAATTCGGTCTCGATCCGTTCACGGCCGCGCCTGCCCATGGTCACACGCAGCGCCGGTTCCTCCAGCAGTCTGCGCAAGGCCGCGGCCAGCGCTGGGGCGTCGGCGGCGGGGACCAGGAGTCCGTTGTCGCTGTCGCGTACCGCTTCGCGGCAGCCTTCGACATCGGTTGTCACGCAGGGCAGGGCGCATGCCATGGCTTCCAGCAACGCCTTGGGCAAGCCTTCCCGATACGAAGGTAGACAGGCGATACTGGCCTGGGCAAGAACGGCATGCATATCTTCCTGGAAACCCCAGAATTCGACAACGCCTTCCTGTTTCCATGTGTCCAGTGTCTGCAGGTCCACCGAGGAACGATTGCCGGGATCGCGCTCGCCGGCCACGATAAAACGTGCCACGACGCCTTGTTCACGCAGCAGGCGTGCGGCCTGCACGAATTCTCCGAGGCCTTTGTCCCATAGCAGGCGGGCGCTCATGACGACCATCGGCGGCAGACTTGGCACGCCGGGGCGATACTGGCGGGGATCAACACCGGCGCCACGGATCAGCACGGCATCGGCAGCATTGACCAGGCGGGTGGTCACGAAGCGCTTGAGGTCATCGCCGTTTTCGAACACAACCTTGCTACCCCCGGGGTTGAGCAGCAGCTTGAGCAGCATGTGCAACACCGGCCTCAATGCTTTGGCTTTCCAGCTTTGGGCAATGAGCACATACCCACCGCCGACGACGGCGTTGACGATGTGCTTCACACCGCCCAGGCGCGCCGCCAGGCTGCCAAGGAGGATGGGCTTGAGCGCGACATGGTGCACCAGGGCAGGCCTCTCGCGACGATAGATGCGTATCAACGCCAGCAGCGTCTTTGCAGCCTCCAGCGGATTGAGGCTGCGGCGGTCGATATCCAGTGCGATCAGGCGCAGACCTGCTGCTTCAATGCGTGGGCCATGCCGGTCGACATGGGTGAGTACGATGACCTCGAAGCCGGCTTCACGCGCGGCGATTGCGCGTTCCAGGAAATGAGAGCAGAAAAACCAGTCGACGGCAACGAAGAAGAGCAGCTTGGGCTTTGTTCCCTGGTGCATCAGCGCTCCCTTTCCTGCTTCTCCGGGCCTTGCCTGTAGGCAGCACCGCGCGGCAGGAAGCGCTTGCAGACGGCCTTCCCCAAGGCGATCATCAGGCCCTGCAATGTGTACCAGCCGGGCTTGGACAAGAATTCACGCAACCAATGTGCACTGACTTCGGCGTA
Source organism: Herbaspirillum sp. C7C2 (assembly GCF_022627865.1). NCBI lineage: Bacteria > Pseudomonadati > Pseudomonadota > Betaproteobacteria > Burkholderiales > Oxalobacteraceae > Herbaspirillum > Herbaspirillum sp. C7C2. Next base: position 18,970 of record NZ_JABXGI010000006.1, on the reverse strand, counting down.
GCCGGCACCACTGCTGATGGACTGGCTGTCATGGAGACGGTAGGACAGCAGCACGTCTGGGAGGTTGGCCATGCGTGCTCCGTGGCGGCTCGCTCGCAACCACAGATCGGTATCTTCGGAGTGAAAACCGCCCAGGTAGCCGCGCATCTCCAGCAGGAACTGCCGACGGATGGCTACAGCGGGGTGGCAGAAAACAGTCCGTCTTTTTAACGCAGCCACAATCTGCTCCCGGCTTTCCGGAAACTGCATCAATCCGACTTGGTGGCCATGGCCATCGATCAGGGATACCGCAGAGCCGAGGATGTCGAGCGGATCGTTTGCCAGGTGCGCACGTAAGGTGGCAATACGGGTCGGGGCGCAGACATCATCGGCGTCCATACGCACCAAGTACTGTCCGTGCGCCATGTCGGCAAGCACATTCAGGTTGAAAGCCAGCTGTCCGATGCTGGTCCGGATCAATCGGATACGCGGGTCGCCGCGGCCTACGGCTTGCAGTTGCTCCCAGAATTCGTCGCTGCAGGCATTGGCCGCGATCAGGAATTCGAAATCCCCATCGCTCTGTTCCAGTACGCTGTCGATGGCGTGTTGCAACCAGGGATTGGCGCGATGTACGCACAGGATGACCGAGAGGCTGGGCCCCTGCGGGCAGTGGGAGCTACCTCTGTTCATGGCGGAATCCGTTGTTTCAGCGGGAGCCGGACTTGGCCGGGCCCAAGCGCGCGTACACCTGCTTGAGCGCACGGCGGATGAAGCCGGGTACGTATGGATAGAGCCGGTAGAAGATCTTGCGCGCCAGCAGCTTCGGGTCACGCAGCAAGTTCCAGAAGGTGTAACGCTTCTTCAATAGAATGGTGAAATAGCCATCTTGCCCCGGCGCCTCTTGCGGGGGTGTTACGCCGTAGCGGGAGAAGTCAGCCAGCTTGCGCATCCGGAAGCGCTTGAAAAGAATCAGCCAGCCCTGTTTGACCAGAGGATTTTCCTGCTGCTGCGGCGAAAATTTGCGGAAGAAGGCCATCGCCTCGCCCAGTTCGACTTCACCATTGTCGCGGCAGATTTCAGTCACCTGGTGCCCTGCGTTGGTGGGTGTGGTGATGAGGGCTTCGGTCGTAAAGGCGAAGCGCCGGTTATTCATCAGCATGCGGTAGTAGTAGTCGACATCGACCAGCCACTTCATCTGGCGGTCATAGTCCAAGCTCGCGGACCGTCGGCAGATGGTGGCGCTGGGCGCGCCGATGCAGTTGCCCACGAAGAGGCTGGCCGGATCTTCCGCGAGATCGGCCAACTGGCGGTCACTGGCGCAATGGATGCGCTGCATGTTCACATCGATATGGTTGACCAGGGTCGCGCAAAATCCGAAGTCCGCGTGTGGAGCATCGTCGAGCAACTTGACGAACAGGCGTAATGCATCCGGGCGGATGAAATGATCGTCGTGATGCAGGATCTTGACATAGTCGCCTTGCGCCAGCCGCAGCGCGGCGTTCCAGTTCTCGGGTGAACCGAGGGCGGGCGAATTGCGGACATAGCGCAGCCTGCCCCCAAAATCGAAGCTCGCCAGCAGATCGCATACGCTGTCGTCGGGAGAATCGTCGGTGACGATGACTTCGAAGTCCTGAAAATCCTGGGTCAGCAAGGATTGCAGGGTTTCACGCAGGTACTCGACCTGGCGATAAGCGGGAATGCAGATGGAGACTTTCACAGCAAACGCTCCAGGAGTCGAATCAATTTGCGGATGACGCGCTCGCGCAGGGATCTGCGCGCAACGGTCGGGGAGGGGGCGGCCGGTTGGTCCTGTACTGCTGCCCCGGGCACTGGCAAGCCGAAATAGTCGTTGCCCCACCAGACCGAAGCAGCAAGGGTAGCCTTGCGGTTTTCGACGATCGCCTTGCAGCGCGCCCATGCTTCACGGTTGAGCCGCTCACGGTCTTGCCTTCCGGCTGAATCCATCAGCGACAGATTGGTGTTTCCACCGACGGTACTGACATGATAGGTGGCAGTGAATTCTTCGACCACGGCCGGTTCATGATAAAAGGCCAGCCGCAACAGGAAGTCCCAGTCTTCAGAGCGATCCAGTTCCTCGTGGAAAGGCCGCTCGGTCAGGGCCGAACGTAGCTGGCTCCTGTCGATGAGAAAACTGTGGATAGGCAGAAAGTTCTCGCTCCACAGTGACTTGAGTGAAAAGGCATGGCGTCGGAAGGGGGTACTTTCACTGACGATTTCCAGGTCCGCATTTTCCTTGCGCAAGGTCACCTGCGCATAAGCCCAGGTTTTACCGGTGGCCTGCAAAGCAGCCAGCAGCAGGCTAACGTGATTGGGCGCGAGCGTGTCATCATCATCTAGGAACCCGAGATGGCGGCCGCTGGCCTGTGCCCAACCGATATTGAGGTTCTCGGCGCGACGGTCGCCGCTGGCGGGGTTGCGCACCACCTTGACATCGATGTCGGCGAATTCCGCTGGAAGCTTCTGCAGATCTTCCCATTGCGTATTCTCCGCGCCCTGGTAGACCACGACCACTTCGAGTGGGCGCCAGTCATTGGCGGCAACGCTTGCGATCGCACGGCGGATTTCGCGAGGACGCCCGCCCACCGTTCGCATCACGAAGCTGACCAGCCCCGATTGTTGGGCATGGATCATGACTTGCTCCTTCTTGCTCGCCACTGCCACACCATGGACTTGAGCCGGCGCTTCACGCGCGTGGCCAGGCTTGCCTTGCCTGCCTCATGGGAGACCATAGTCAGATCTTTCGTTGAAACGTAGCCGGCGGTGGGAGCCGCATTGGCGAGCGCTGACAGGTCTGCACCGACCCTGCGTGCGGTGTCGATGAACTTGCCCTTGAGCAGGCGATGCAGGGCCTGCTCGTTCCAATAGCCACTCTGGCGCGCGGCCGCTTCCAGCCGCGCGAACCAGGCGGCCAGGGCCGGCAGATAATCGGTGCGGGCCACGGGCCGCTCCAGAATGACGCTTTCGTGCAAGGCGATTTCCTCATCGGTGGGCTCAACGCCGCATTCTTGCATCATCTGCCTGCGCACGCGCAGGGAGGCGGCATACTGCTTGTCGGAGGAGTCCGAGCTGACCTGCTGCGCATGCAGGCGATAGTCCAGTACGACCTCGGGCAGATTGGCTGCGTTGACCTGCAGGAGCAATCGGCTCCAAAGATGATAATCCTCTGCGTGACGGAAAGCGTCGTCGTAGCGGATGATGCCCTGGTCCAGCAGCTCTCTGCGGAACATCAGAGCCGGGTGGGCCAAGGGGCAATAGAAGAGCATCGCCGGATGGATATCGGCATGGGCGAGCGGGAACGTGAAGACGTTCGGCGCCACGTTGCCGAAGAAACGGATTGCGCCGCCTACAATGCCGACCTCCGGATGCTCGTGCAGGAATGTGACCTGCCTGCCGAAACGGTCTGGTGCACAAATATCATCGGAGTCCATGCGCGCTATGAGCGGTGCGCGGCACTCGGCATAGGCCCGGTGCAAGGTCGCGATGAGCCCCAGGTTGCGCTCATTGCGCAGCAGCCGCACACGCGGATCGGCGGCAAACCGGCTCACGACTTCTGCCGTGTTGTCGGTGGACCCATCGTCGATAAGCAGCAGTTCGAAGTCGCGGAAGTCCTGCGCCAGAACGCTGGCCACGGCCTCTTCCACGTAGCGTCCCGCGTTGTAGGTGGGAACGACGACACTGATGGCCGGTAGTTGTTCACGTTGGTTCATAGACGCACCCAGCGTTGCGGAACCAGATCGCGCGCGTCTGGCGTATCGGCGACGAACCAGCGTGCCGGGGCGATGGTGATGCTCTCGGAGCGGCCATCCAGCCAGGCGCCCCACCAGCTGAAGGAACTGTTGGCCACGATGTGATGACGGCAGGCGGTCATCAGGCGCAGGTCTTCGAAGTTGGTGGCGGCATCATTGTCACGCACAAGATGCATCGTGTAAGGAAGTTGCAGGTTGGTCGCGACCCAATCCAGGTCATCTGAAAAGACGAACAGTTCTGGCGCTTGGCCGGTTACCTGGTGCAGATGCGCAACCGCACGCTCGTAGTAGCCCAGGTCGCATGTCCCGTGCACGGCGGCGGCCGCGGCGTTGGACACGTAGTCACCTCGGCGGATGTGCAGAGAGACCGAATGCGTCCGGCCGATCAGCTCCAGCCAGGCCTGGTTGGGCGCACTGGGGGCGGCTTTGACGGCGAAGTCCTTCCTGATGTCATCGGCAAAGTCGGCAAAGTATTTTTCCGATTGCCAGTAGCCATCGAGATAGATGCCGTCAGGCAGGCTCAGTACGGCCTCGTCGAAGGTGAAGGTCTTCTCGGTGTAGACACGCAGCGGATTGGGCAGGAACCTACGCAGCAGGCGCTGAAGACGGCCCTCTGCAGGCGGGTTGGGGAGCAGTCGCGAAGGGGCCTCGGTCTGGTCGGCGCAAAAGCACTGCATGCCGAAGGCGTGGGTCTTGTAATCCGCAAAGGCACGGCTGTCGATGGCGAAGGGAACGCCACGGCGTAATGCCAGGGCGCGCCCTGCCGCGTATTGGAACATTTGGTTGCCGAGGCCACCGATCAAGCGACTGACTATCATGACGAGATTTCTTGCGTAAGTTGTTCTATGAGTTTGCGGGCCTCGGAAGCAGGCAGTTCCCACCATTTGCTGGCGAGAATTTTCGCAGCGGTTTGATCGTCGAATCGGGCGCCGATGTTGCGCGCAGGTGAGCCCGCCATGATGGCGAAAGGAGGCACATCCTGGTTCACGAAGGAATTGGCGCCGATCACTGCCCCGGTACCGATGATGACACCCCGCCGGATGATGCAGGAAGCGCCGATCCAGACATCGTCCTGAATCACGCAGGCGGCTTCGGTGAGAGTCTCGTAGGGCGCATCGTAGAAGATGGAGTGCGTGGAAACCCGGTCCAGGCGGTGCTCTCCCGGGCCGACCAGCACATTGTCTGCAATGGAGACGTAGCGCCCGATTCTGGCCTTGGTGATGTGGCAGTTGAAGCCGACGTACGTATTGGCTCCGATCCTGGAATCCCCCGACACGATGCTGCCTTGCATGACCTGGATATTTTCGCCATCAAAGAAGATGGCTTGATTCAGGGAGGAGTTGACGCTTTCGACGAGAGGCATGCGCAGCGCACCGGTCATGTCGATTGCGGTACATTCCCGGGCTAACCAGTAGGCCCATTGCCTTGAAGCGGGATGCATTTCATGGCCACCCTTGCCGGTCGCGCCACCGGTTGCACTGCTGTCCAGTAGGAGGGCAGCGACCTCGGGCAGCATGGCCTGTCGCATGATCCATTGCGCTGCCAGTCGCTGCGTTTCGTTTGCCGTTTCGCGCACATCCTGCTGTCGGGAACCATAGCCGAGAAGCGCGGCAGACTCAGGACGCAAACCGCGCGCGACGATGGCCCTGGACACATGGGTGAGCAGGACCTGAAAGCGGGATTTGACGGCGGCCAGGGAGATCATCAGTCGCTTACCCCTTTATGAGCCGCCGCAGACGAGATATCAACGATGCCGGGACTGGCGCAAAAGGGGCCTCCGGCTGCGGCGCGACAGGAGGCGCCGCGGCAAAGCTGCCATTGACCGCGAGGGAGACCGGAACCGCTGTAACGTCGCTGCGGACATGGCGTTCCAGGACGTGGCTCAGATTGGCAAAAAACTGCAGTTGATGCAGATAGTACTGCCGTGCACGCGCTATGGCATGCAGGCTTCGGTCGTATTCTTCAGGATTGGCGAGCAATCGGCCGATTGCATCCAGCGCGGCTTCGGTGTCTTCGATATCGATCTTCAGGCTGGCGTCATCCGGAAGATAACGGTCTACGTTGGTGCATCCGTAATAGATCGGAAAACAGTAAGCCAGCAGTGCGTCCGGCAATTTCTCCGTCAGGAAATCGTCCCCGGCAAAGTTCTCCAGGACGATGGCGAAGCGATAGGGGGCAAGCACGTCCCATTTCTGCTCGAAATCACGCAAGCCCCGGCCCCAGACTTCCACCCGGTCGCCGAAGCGCTGCTGCAGGGCACGCACGAAGTCCAGGCGCGCACGGTGGCCTTCGGTGAAAGCCTTGGCTGAACTGATGACGCTGATATCGCGGCTCTTGGGAATCGGCGGCATGCTGGCCAGCTCATCGAAACTTTTCTCGACGAACCAGGGATGGCCCTGTTGCAGACGAATCTGATGGCGGTGCTGCAGGTCATTGCGCCCGCTGACGACGTGGGCGAACTGATCCAGAAAAGCCGGCTGGTAGGAACCGATCGGATCGGGCTCGCCTGCAATGAAGAAGACGTTCTCGGGCGGGCAGCAGGTGTTCTCGGTCTGGCTCAGTGATTCGAAAACCACCCACGCGTCGCAACGCTCCACCTCCGTATCGACGTGGAAGCGGAATGGTCCCCACTGCAACAAGTTCCCGGGCGTTTGCCGAGCCCAGGGCCAGGTGGGAGCGCAGGTCGTGAGCTTGACGTCGATCATGTCAGTCCGAAATCCTTTCCAGCTGCCAGTGCGGATCGAGGTAGATATGGCCGAACGCCTGTTCGCGTGCATGCTGAATATTGAACAGCCGGGGACGTGCGATACGGAACGGCTGCAGCGCATTGCTGCCGAAGAAGTCCTGCACGCCGAACTGGCTGCCGTGAACTTCCAGCACATAGTCTCCGGCGACCAGGAAGTCGGCGGGAATTTGCGCCTTGACGCGATAGGTGCCTGGGCGCACGTTTTCCATTTCCGGATTGCGGTCGGCCAGCAGCGCGCGCGTGAGCATGTCGCCGAAGACGGTCTTGACGTAGAAGCCGATACGGAAGTTTTGCAAGTTTTCTTTGACGTGATAGATCAACTCCACGTCCACCGGAGCATCGCCCTCGAAGTTGTAATTCGGGTTCTTGCGGCCGCCTTGGGTGACATGCATGGCCAGAAGGTCCACGTGTTCCGTTTCCAGGGGCATGTTGGCGCCACCCACATGCATGGCGTGCCGCATGTAGTCGCCGATGGCGTCGTCGACCAGGGTCTTTTCCTTGATGCGTCCATGTTCGATGAGCACGGCGCTTTCGCACAGATCCTTCACCGCTGCCATGCTATGGCTGACGAAGAGCACCGTCCGCCCCTGGGACGCCAACTCGCGCATCTTGGCGTAGGACTTCTGCTGGAAGCGGGCGTCGCCGACCGACAGCACTTCGTCCAACACCACGATGTCCGGTTCCAGAAAAGCGGATACGGCAAAGGCCAGGCGCACATACATGCCGCTGGAATAGCGTTTGACGGGGGTGTCGAGAAAACGCTCCACCTCGGCGAAGTCGACGATGGCATCGAACTTCTGGCGCACTTCCATGCGCGACATGCCCAACAGGGCACCGTTGAGATAGACGTTCTCGCGTCCGGTCAGGTCGGGGTGAAAGCCGGTACCGACCTCCAGCAGGCTGCTCATGCGGCCACGGATGCGGATCTGTCCTTCGGTCGGGCTCATGACCCGGGAAAGGATCTTCAGCAGCGTGGACTTGCCCGCACCGTTGCGGCCGACGACCGCCAGTCGCTCGCCCTGATTGACCTCGAAACTGATGTCGCGCAGCGCCCAGAAATCTTCATCCGAGCCGGCCTTGTCTTTGCGCTTGCGCCCGAGGAACTTGCGCAGCAGGCCCCGTTCCTGGGTGTCGCGTTCCTTTTCATGATGGATACGGAATTTCTTAGAAATTCCTTCGACGATGATACTTTTGCTCATGATTAGATGGCGTCCGAAAAACGATGCTCGCTGCGACGGAAGAAGCGCACGCCTGACCACAGCAACACGAGCGTCACCAGGCAGGAAATGCCGACCTCATTCAAGCGAAGCGGTTGCGTATCACCGAGCAGGCTCCAGCGGAAGCCGTCGATGATGCCCACCATCGGATTGAATGCATACAGCAGGCGCCATTTCTCTGGTACCACCGTGCTGGCAAAGCCCACTGGGGACAGGTACACCCCCAGTTGCAGCACCACCGGCAAGAGGTGCCGGAAATCACGGTACCAGACGCTCAAGGCGGCGATCGACAGGCTGCAGCCGAGGATGAGCAGGCAAAGCTGCAAGAGGAACAGGGGCAAGGCCAGCACATGCAGTCCGGGCGGCAGGCCATAGAAGAACGACATGGCCAGGTATACCAGCATGGCCAGCGCAAAGTCGACCAGGCCCACCACCACCGACGAGAGCGGAATGATCAGGCGGGGAAAGTAGACTTTCTGGACCAGGTTGGCATTGCCCACCACACTGTTGCTGGCGTCGGAGAAAGCAGCAGAGAAAAACAGCCAGGGCAACAGTCCGGCAAAGACCATCAGCGCGTAAGGCGCGCCATTGGAGGGCAGATTGGCCAGCTTGCCGAAGACCAGCGAAAAGACCAGCATGGTCGCCAGCGGGCGAACCAGTGCCCAGCTCAGACCCATCGCAGTCTGCTTGTAGCGCACCACGATGTCGCGCCAGACCATCATGCCCAGCAGTTCACGGCTGCGCCACAGCTCGGACCAGTAGTCCTTGCCATCGGGATTGGCGGTGATGACGGTCAAGGGCAGCGACTCAAGGTCGCGGCCGTTACCCGTTTCTTGCGTGTCCTTCGTCATTGCTTGGCTTTGACCAGCTTGTTCAGGGCCATGCGCAGCAGATCGAACTGCTCATCCAGTTCGTAATGATGGTTGCCGATGAACAACCCATTGCTGTCAAGTTCGTCGGCATTCTTGAGCGCGCCGTGAATTTCATAATCGAACCAGCGCAGCACTTCGTTCTTGGCGAAATTGCCGGCCACGATGGGACGGACATCGATGCGGTATTCATTGAACACTCGTACTACATCTTCACGAGAGAAGCCGGCATCCGGCTCGATGATCATGCTGAAGCCGAACCAGCTGCTTTCACCGATTTCCTTCTGAATGCGGAGTTGCGGATAGTCCGCCATCAGAGCCTTGAATTTGACGGCGTTGCGACGTCGCTCCGAGATCAAGCCAGGCAATTTGCGGACTTGCTCGATACCAATGGCTCCGCTCATTTCAAGCGGGCGCAGATTGTAACCAGGCAGGATGAACTTGAAGGATTCGACAAAAGCGTCGTCGCTCTTGGTACCTGTCAGCTGGTTGTGCTTGGGCAGATTGCGTGTCCAGCCATGGGCGCGAACGGAAAGCATGATGTGGTACAGCTCTTCGTCATTGGTGACCACCATGCCACCTTCCATTGTGGAAATGTGATGGCTGAAGAAGGCACTGTAGGTACCCATGATGCCGAAGGTTCCAGCCTGACGGCCGTTGAGCTCGGCGCCCATGGATTCACAATTGTCTTCGACCACTACAATGTTGCGACCGGCCACGATACGTTCGATTGCATCAAAGTCGTTGGGGTTGCCCAGCAGGTTGACGATCATGATCGCGCGGGTCTTGTCGGTTACCGCTTCGGCCAAGGCGTCCAGATCGTAGTTCAGTGTATCGCGGTCAACGTCGACGAACTTCAGCTTGAGGCCGTATTGTTGCAGCGGGTGATAGGTCGTGCTCCAGGATACCGCAGGCACGATGATCTCTTCACCGGCGAGCAGCGGGGACTCCTTGCGAAAGCGCAGGGCAGCAATCATCAGTAGATTAGCCGAGGAGCCAGAGTTGACCATTACGCAGTAGTTACTGCCCGTATAGGCAGCGAACTGTTTCTCGAATTCCTGGACGTTTGTTCCCATGGTGAACATACCCGAGGCGATAACCTTCTGGATCGCTTGGTATTCCGCATCGTCCCAGGTGGCGGTGGCGAGTGGGTAGTGGCTGGGGCTCATGCTTGACGTCCTTCTAGATAGAATTGATAGGTTTGGGCGATGCCCGATTCCAATGAAGTGGTTGCACGCCAGCCCCAGGCTTGCAGACGGGTGGTATCTACCAGTTTCTGCGCCATGCCTTCGGGCTTGGTCAGATCGTGCACAAATTTCCCTTCGAAGCCCACAATGCGGGCTACGGCATGGTAGTAGTCGAGGATAGAAAGATCACTGCCCAGGCCTACGTTGAGGTAGAGCGGCAGAGTGTCGAAGTGGTCTAGCGCACGCCACATACAATCGGCCAAGTCGCCCGCATACATGAATTCACGTCGCACCTTGCCGCTGCCCCAGATGTCGACTTCGTCACGTCCGGCGGATTTGGCCTCATGAATCTTGTGAATCACTGCGGGGACAAGGTGTGAGTGCTTTGGATCGAACTTGTCGTGACGGCCGTACAGGTTGCACGGGATCAGCGTACGGTATTGCAGTGAAGGATTTTCGCGTCCGATGTAATCGCACAAACGAGCGACCATGATCTTTGCCAGTGCATAGCCCTCATTGGTCGGTTCCAATTCGCCGGTCAGCACGGTTTGCTCGGCCAGCGGATTGGGCGCATTGCGCGGATACATGCAAGAACTGCCAAGGTTCAGCAGACGCGGGACGCCCGCGCGGCGTGCTGCCAGCACAACGTTGCGACCCATATCCAGGTTTTCGGTGAGAAAGGCGACTGGATCGCGCATATTGGCCTGTATGCCGCCGACCCGGCCCGCAGCGTGCACCACCACATCGGGCTGTTGCTGTTGTACCCAATCGTTTACGGCACGAGCATCCAGCAAGTCCAGCTCGGCGCTGGTGGGTGCCAGGATATCGTGTCCGACGGCAGCGGCGTGCTCGGTGAAATTTCGCCCGACCATGCCACGGCCGCCTGTGAGAAAGATACGCATGTCTAACCCTTATCCAATATCAGCGGTGCACCGGTAATTCATCACTGGTCGTAGTTGAAGGCGTTATATCCATGGCTCTTGACGAGCGCGTCTCGCTGCGCCGACTTGAGGTCCTCGCGTACCATCTCTGCCACTAGTTCATCGAAGGTGGTGCTGGGAGTCCAACCCAGCTTGGTCTTGGCCTTGCTCGGATCGCCCAACAGGGTTTCGACTTCGGTCGGACGGAAATAACGTGGATCCACTGCCACGATGGGTTGGTTTGGATCGCCTTGTTCGCGGTTTTCCCAGTAGCCCTTTTCCTCGACCCCGGTATTTTCCCAGCGGATCTTCATGCCGATTTCCTGCGCAGCGGCGTTGACGAAATCGCGAACGCTGTATTGGACGCCGGTGGCGATGACGAAGTCTTCTGGCTGTTCCTGCTGCAGCATCAGCCACTGCATTTCCACGTAATCACGCGCATGGCCCCAGTCGCGTTTTGCATCCAGGTTGCCGAGGTAAAGCGCTTCCTGCAGGCCGAGCTTGATCCGGGCCAGGGCGCGGGTGATCTTGCGTGTAACAAAGGTCTCGCCGCGGATGGGGCTCTCATGGTTGAAGAGGATGCCGTTACAGGCGTAGATGCCGTATGCCTCGCGATAGTTGACCGTGATCCAGTAAGCATAGAGCTTGGCAACGGCATAGGGGCTACGTGGGTAGAAGGGCGTAGTTTCCTTTTGCGGGGTTTCCTGTACCAGCCCGTAGAGTTCGGAGGTGCTGGCCTGATAGAAACGTGTTTTCTTGGTCAAGCCAAGGATGCGAATTGCTTCCAGGATGCGCAGGGCGCCCAGGGCATCGGAGTTCGCTGTGTATTCTGGCTCTTCAAAGCTGACCGCGACGTGACTCTGCGCCGCGAGGTTGTAGATCTCGTCCGGCTGGACCTTTTGGATAATGTGGGTCAGGCTGGATGAGTCAGTCATATCGCCGTGGTGCAAAACGAAACTCCCGTCGGAGATGTGCGGATCCTGGAACAGGTGATCGATACGGTCGGTATTGAACAGGGAAGTGCGGCGCTTGATCCCGTGCACTTCGTAGCCCTTGGCGAGCAGGAGCTCCGCCAGATAGGCACCATCTTGTCCGGTGACGCCGGTAATGAGGGCTTTTTTCTTCATAGTCATGGATGTCGTCCGTGTGCGTTATGTGTGGGTTGATGGGCGGCTTCGATGGCAATGCATCAACGGGAGGCCGTACAGGCAGGAAGTGAGGCTTTAGACTGCGACCCGCCATCAGACCTGTGGATGGCTACGCGGTTTTGGCACGCGTAATGGGAGCCGGGGTGCAGGTGTGAGCGTGGCGGATGGCATGGGTTAGGCTTATTTTGCGATCGTGTACAAAGTCAATTTACTCATCATCAACACGAGCCAGGAATGAACGGCACTCTTTTTTTCTTCTGTGTTCGTGTCGGCCCCGCACCTGTAACGTTTGGCCGCCTCGTGCGAGCACACTAATATAAAAGCGCTTCACAGGCAGTTTGCCGCTGGCGTACTTCGGTGCCTATCTTGACTGGACGCCGTTTCGCAACGATTTCGCGCGATCAGAATAAGCAAGCGAGTATATCACGCGAAATAGGCTTTTCCGAGGTGATCCAGGGCGCTGACGACTTTGCTGTCCATTGCTTTCGTGGAGGAAAATGCTTTTTTAGGCAAGTCCAGCTCGGAAATCTGAGCCAGTACTTTTTGTGACGTTGAAAAACAGGATATGAAAGGCATCGCCTACGACGTTTTTCCAAGGTAGTGTTGTGGTCGATGTCAGCGGCCGGAAGAACTTTTGAGAGGCTTTCGCCGTCACAGCCACCTTGTGAACTGCTCGCGAGCTTAAAATAAGTTGACCAATAGTCATTTACATATGCCCTGATGCGGAGCATGTTGTTTTTGCGTCACGTCTTCGAATCAAGTCCTCCCCCCGCCAGGCACTTGTTGGGGAAGGGAACTCACGAGTGCGGCGACATGAAAGGCTATGCATCTGCTGTTCTTGGCGCGTTGATGCGGTCATAATTGTCTCTTTAATATCAATTGTCTTCCACTTCCTACGCATATGCCCATCGCCCAATCGATCTTTAAAGCCTACGACATCCGCGGCATCATCGACAAAACCCTGGACGACCAGGTCGCCTATCAGATCGGTCAGGCCTTCGGCGCTGCCGCGCTGGCCAAGGGGCAGAAGAAGGTCGTGATCGGCCGTGACGGCCGTCTGTCCGGTCCTGCACTGGCCGCTGCGCTGGCCAAGGGCCTGCAGTCGGTGGGTGTGGACGTGATCGATCTGGGCATGGTCGCCACCCCGATGGTCTATTTCGGTACCCATGTGCTGGACACCCAATCGGGCATCATGGTCACCGGCAGCCACAACCCGCCCGACTACAACGGTTTCAAGATGGTGCTGGCCGGCGAGGCCATCCATGGCGAGACCATTCAGGGTCTCTATCACGCCATCGTCAAGGGTGAATTCCCGCAAGGCGCCGGCAGCTACAGCACCCACGACATCAAGGATGCCTACATCGCCCGCATGATCTCGGACGTCAAGCTGGCGCGCCCGCTGAAGATTGCCGTCGATTGCGGCAACGGCGTGGCCGGCGCTTTCGCCGGCGAGCTTTACCGTGCACTCGGTTGCGAAGTGACTGAATTGTTCTGTGAGGTCGATGGCAACTTCCCCAATCACCACCCCGATCCGGCGCACCCGGAAAACCTGCAGGATCTCATCCGTTGCCTGCAGGAAACCGACAATGAACTCGGCCTGGCCTTCGATGGAGACGGCGACCGCCTGGGACTGGTGACCAAGGATGGTCAGATCATCTACCCGGATCGTCAGCTGATGCTCTTCGCTGAGGACGTGCTGACCCGCAACCCGGGCAAGCAGATCCTCTATGACGTCAAGTGCACCCGTCACCTGGCACCCTGGATCAGCGCGCGCGGCGGTCAGCCGTTGATGTGGAAGACCGGTCACTCGCTGGTCAAGGCCAAGTTGCGTGAAACGGGCGCGCCCCTGGGCGGCGAGATGAGCGGTCACATCTTCTTCAAGGACCGCTGGTTCGGTTTCGACGACGGTCTCTATGCCGGCGTGCGGATGCTGGAACTGATGGCGCGCCAGAGCGACCCGTCGGCCGTTCTCAATGCGCTGCCCCAGTCGGTCAGCACCCCGGAACTGCAGCTGAAGCTGCAGGAAGGCGAGAATGTGGCTTTGATCGGCAAGCTGCAAAGCGATGCCAAGTTCGAAGGCGCCCAGGACATCATCACCATCGACGGTCTGCGCGTGGAATATGCCGATGGCTTCGGTCTGGCACGCTCTTCCAATACCACGCCAGTAGTGGTGCTGCGCTTCGAGGCAGAGACTGCGGAAGCACTGGCGCGCATCCAGGGTGAGTTCCGTAAGGTCATCCTGGCGGCTCGTCCCGACGTCGCACTGCCGTTCTGACGGCCTGATGAGGTAAGATGCTGGCCCACAGTTAAGTTCAGCCAGAGTGGGCCAGCCTTGAAAATCCTAATCGTCCGCGTTTCCTCCCTGGGAGACGTCGTCCACAACATGCCGATGGTCGCGGACATCCGTCGTCATTTCCCTGCCGCACAGATCGACTGGGTCGTGGAAGAGGCCTATACCAGCCTCGTCCGCCTCAATCCTCACGTCCACACTGTGATTCCGATCGCCTTGCGTCGCTGGCGCAAGACCTTGTTCTCTGCTGCCACCCGCGCCCAGATCGCGGCTTTCCGGCGCCAGTTGCAGGCCGAGCGCTACGATGTGGTCTTCGATACCCAGGGCCTGCTCAAGACCAGCGTAGTCATGCGCATGGCGCGACTGGCCGATCATGGGCGCCGGGTGGGCCTGGCCAATGCTACCGAGGGCTCGGGCTACGAGCCACTTTCCCGGATCTTCCATGACCAGAGTATCGCAGTGGGTCGGCGCACCCACGCCGTCATGCGTGCGCGCCTGGTGGCCGCCGGTGCATTGGGCTACCAGGTCGAGGGTGAGCCCGACTTCGCCCTGCAGGCGCCCCAACCGGCACGCTGGCCCTGGATGCCCGAGACCCCCTATGCCGTCTTCTTCCACGGCACCGCACGCGCCGCCAAGCAATGGCCGCCGGCGCAATGGATCAGGCTGGGGCAGGACCTGGCAGCTCGCGGCCTGCCGGTGTTGCTGCCTTGGGGGAGCACCCGGGAACAGGCGGCTGCGCAGCAACTGGCAGAGGGCATCCCAGGCGCCGTCGTATTGCCGGCGCTGCCGCTGATGCAGGCGGTGTCGCTGGTGCAGCAGGCCAGGCTGGTGGTCGGCCTGGATACCGGCCTGACGCACATTGCTGCCGCGTATGGCAAGCCCACAGTTGAGCTTTACTGCGATTCCCCGCGCTGGAAAACCGAAGGCAACTGGTCGCCTCACATCGTCAACCTGGGCGATCTGGGCGCGCCACCGGCCGAGGAGGCCGTACTGTCCGCCGCGCTGGGTTTGCTGGACTGAGGGCTCCCGCCCGGTCAGGGCATCGACCCGGATCATTGAAGCAGATCAAAACCTGGCGGCAAACTGTTGAACCGGATCGTAGGGCCACTTGCGGCGGGGGTTTGCGGCCTGCTGACGCGCCTGCATCGCCACACGGCGTTGACGCTTGCGGGCATAATACGCGCCATGGAATCGCAAATTATCGAGATCGGCCTGACCGAATGGCGGGTCGACAACCCCAATCAGGAATGGATCACCGCGCTGGAAGCCGGCAAGGTGCTGTATTTCCCGCACTTGGCCTTCCAGTTGATGCAATCCGAGCAGGTGCTGCTCGATCCGGCCGTGCGCGCCCCGAAGTCCCGCAATATCAGCCTGGACGCGCGTGGGCATATCAAGGGCGCCGCCGGTGGTACGGAGCAACAACTGGCGCTGGCGGCGATGGTGGGACGCTTTCGCGAGCAGGCTCTGTCTTTGGTGCATACGCTCTTGCCCAAGTATCGTGACGCCCTGTGCGTAGCACCTACCAGCTATCGACCGATGCAGGTGGAAACCCGTGCCCAGTCCTGGCGTGCTGACGACCGCCGCATGCACGTCGACGCCTTCCCGTCGCGGCCGAACTATGGTGAGCGTATCCTGCGCGTCTTTACCAATATCAACCCGGAAGGCGTGCCGCGTGTCTGGCGCGTGGGCGAGCCTTTTGAAACCGTGGCCAGGCGCTTTCTGCCTCGTGCCAAGCCTTATGTTGCCTGGCAGGCGAAATTATTGAAGGCCTTGCGCGTGACGAAGTCCTTGCGCAGCGAGTACGACCACATGATGCTTCAGCTGCACGACGGCATGAAGGGCGACATGCAATACCAGCAGGATGCCCAGCAGGTAACCATGCCCTTCGCCGCAGGCTCGGTCTGGATCTGCTTTTCGGATCAGGCATCTCACGCAGTCATGTCGGGGCAATACATGATGGAGCAGACCCTGCACCTGGCACCGGAACAGCAATACGATCCGCAATCCAGCCCGCTGGCCATCCTGACGCGCCTGGCCGGCCATCCTTTGGTCTGAGATGCGGTTGCTGTATTCCCTGATCTGGTGGCTGCTGCTGCCGCTGGTGCTGCTGCGCCTCTGGTGGCGTGGCCGCAAGGAGTCCGGTTACCGGGCCCATGTGAGCGAGCGTCTCGGCTTTTATGCGCGCCTGCCTGATTCGCAGGCGCGTTTCATCTGGGTGCACGCGGTGTCGGTCGGCGAGACCCGCGCTGCAGAGCCGCTTATCGACGCTCTGTTGCAGCAATACCCCCAGCATTCCATCTTGCTGACCTGCATGACGGCCACCGGTCGCGCTACCGGCGCCCAGGTCTACGGCAAGCATGGCGGGCGTGTCCTGCAAAGCTTCCTGCCGTATGACATTGGATGGATGTGCGCCCGGTTTCTACGACATTTTCGACCAGCTGTCTGTGTGCTGATGGAAACCGAGGTCTGGCCCAGCCTGATCGCCCAATGCCGTCGTTACCACGTTCCCGTGATGCTGGCCAATGCCCGCCTGTCGGAGCGTTCGTTGCGGCGTGGGTTGCGTTTTGCCGCCTTGTTGAAGCCGGCAGCTGAGGCCATCAGCGTAGTCGCGGCGCAATCGGACGCGGATGCGCAGCGTCTGCGCGCCTTTGGGGCGCGTCAGGTCGTCGTGACGGGGAGCCTCAAGTTCGACGTTGAGCCACCTGATGCCGTGGTGGCCCGGGGCCTGGAGTGGAAAGCCCAGGTCGGACTACGCAAGGTGCTGTTGTGCGCCAGTACCCGGGAAGGCGAAGAAGCCTTGATCCTTGACGCGTTGGCTCGCGAAGGACGGGGTGACTGGCTGACGGTCATCGTGCCCCGTCACCCTCAGCGATTCGATCAGGTCGCCGACATGATCAGTGCCCGTGGCCTGCGCCTGCAGCGGCGGTCCACACTGCAGCAGGACATCCGCTTGCAGGATGTGGATGTACTGCTGGGTGATTCCATGGGGGAGATGTTTGCCTACTATGCGCTTTGTGATGTCGCATTCATCGGTGGCAGCCTCTTGCCGCTCGGTGGGCAGAACCTGATCGAGGCGCTGGCCTTGGGTAGGCCGGTGTTGATCGGCCCGCACACTTTCAATTTCCAGCGCATTACCGAGGATGCCATTGCCGAGCACGCAGCAGCGCGCGTAGAGAATGCAGATGCATTGCTGCGTCAGTGGAAAGAACTCGTGTCCGACCACACGCGTATGGATCAAAGGTCGCATTCCGCAAAGGAATTTGCGCAGCGTCACCAGGGGGCAACTGGCCGGACGCTTTCTCTGCTGGATGCGCTGCTGACGGACGGTCAGGTGCGGCGATAGGCCTCGACCGTTTTCTGGAATGCGGCGTCGACTGTCGTTCTGGGCGTCCAGCCCAGCAGATCGCGGTTCTTGCTGATGTCGACCTGCAGGGAGCCGCAAAGACGTTGCGCGATTCCAGGCCTGCCCATCATGCGTGCTGCCAGCATCAGCCATGAGGCCGGTATTGATGGCAGGAACGGCGACTTGCCCAGGGCAAGGGAGATGCGTCTGAGCATGGCGGTAGTTGAGAGGTCTTCACCATCAGATACCAGGAATACCTGGCCTGCAGCATCGGGGTGGCTCAGGCAGACGCAGATCAGGTCCACCAGGTTATCCAGCGCCACCAGGCTGCGGCGATTGCTGGAGATGCCGCCCAGCGGCAGCGGTATGCCTTTATCCAGCCAGCGGATCATGCTCAGGAAATTGGCTTTGACTCCAGGGCCATAGACCAATACCGGTCTTATCACCACCACTTCCATGGTTCCATTGCGCGCCAGCTCCCGCAGCGCCTGTTCGGCTTCCATCTTGGAGATGCCGTAGGGATCGGCCGGGGCGGGCGTATCGTCGGCTGTAAAGGGACGTCCTGGTTGCGTCTCTTCACCATTGACCTTGATCGAGCTGATGAAAATGAAACGGCGGACTCCCGCCTGTTGCGCTTGACGTGCCAGCGCCAGCGTTCCTTCGACATTGGTCCTGCGGAATTCCGACAACGGATCGCCAGCTGTCTCGTTCATCACGTGTACCCGCGCCGCGCAGTGGACCACCGCCTCCATACCGTCTAGTGCTGCTGACCAATTGGTATCGGGTGCCAGTTCTTCGATGATCACTTTTTCCAGTGTGCTGGAGTCTACGGGCAGCTTTGCTGTGGGGCGAAGTGCGGCACGCAGATGATGACGGCCCTCGGAGGCAAGTTGGCGAACCAAGGCTTGGCCAACGAAACCGGAGGCGCCGGTAATGAGAATACGCATGGACAAATAAGGGAGCGGCGGGGAAAGAGGACGCCAATACTATCATCGTGTCCCGACTTGCCCGGTGAATGTGGAGGTCAGCTCGTCTGGCTGCTTGGTATATAGAAGAATGGCCTTGCTTGGCATCGGGATGGTGCCGCCTATTTGGGCTGGCTAAATTATTTTCGAATTTTTTTCAAAAAGTGCTTGCGTGGTGTGGAGGGCGTTGCTATAGTTCGCCCCCTGCTGACGCGACACACGAAGCGAAGTTGAAAAACGAAGCGACGAAGGTGGGCGAAGCAGGTGAGTAGTGAAGCAGTTTGAAGTACGTTTTAAATAGAAGTAGTCGAGCGGTAGCAAAAGCGAAGACGAAAAAATTTAAAACGAATCGCAAAAAAGTAGTTGACGCGATGAACTAACTGCTGCATAATCTCGCTTCTCTGCTGCTGACGAACAAAACGATTCGCAGCGATGCAAACAGCGCCAGGCGCGTTTGATGCAGATGATCTTTAAAAATTAACAGCCGATAAGCGTGGGCGTTTAATGAAGTGCGACAGAACTTCGGTTCTGGAAACTTT
>NZ_JABXGI010000069.1:0-279 GCF_022627865.1 Herbaspirillum sp. C7C2 | reverse complement strand
GAGCGCGGCTCCTCCGGCCTCAACAACTACACCGGATCGACGGGAGAGCTCGCCGGACGCTTCGTCGACCTGCGCGCGAACTCCGTGTCAGGCGGCGTGACCGTGCTACGCCGCACCCCCGCGTCGATCACCGACGATGCGGAGTGGGAAGCATGAGCCCCGCAGTCTTCTCCCACGGCGACCTGCGCCTGTACCTGCTGTCGCTGCTCGCCGAGTCGCCGCAGCACGGGTACGGCATCATCCAGGCGCTGACCGACCGCACGGGCGGCACCTACACGC
>NZ_JABXGI010000068.1:0-281 GCF_022627865.1 Herbaspirillum sp. C7C2 | reverse complement strand
TAGGCCACGCTCAGTTGTTCGACTTTGAGGATGTTCGTTGTCATGTTCTGTGGTCTCGCTTAATGGCCTGCGCCCAGGTAGGCTTCGATCACCGCCGGGTTCTTCTGTACGTCGGCCGGTACGCCCTCGGCAATCGGCTTGCCGTAGTCCAGAACCGTGATGCGGTTGCACAGGCCCATCATCAGCTTCACATCGTGTTCGATCAGCAGGATGGTCCGGCCATCGGCCTGGATCTTCACCAGCAGCTCGCGCAGGCCCAGTTTCTCGGTGGCGTTCATGCC
>NZ_JABXGI010000067.1:0-303 GCF_022627865.1 Herbaspirillum sp. C7C2 | reverse complement strand
CACGACCACCACCGGCAGCACAGGCACGACCACCACCGGCGGCACGGGCACGACCACCACCGGCGGCACCGGCACGACCACCACCGGCGGCACGGGCACCAGCACCACCGGCGGCACGGGCACCAGCACCACCGGCGGCACAGGCACGACCACCACCGGCGGCACAGGCACGACCACCACCGGCGGCACGGGCACCAGCACCACCGGCGGCACGGGCACCAGCACCACCGGCGGCACTGGCACGACCACCACCGGCGGCACTGGCACCACCGGCGGCACCGGCACCACCGCTAGTGGCGGCAG
>NZ_JABXGI010000066.1:0-320 GCF_022627865.1 Herbaspirillum sp. C7C2 | reverse complement strand
ATCAAGAACAAGAACGTGACCATCATCGGTTACGGTTCGCAAGGTCACGCTCACGCGCTGAACCTGAAGGATTCGGGCGTGAAGGTCACCGTTGGCCTGCGTAAGGGTGGTGCTTCCTGGTCCAAGGCCGAGAAGGCCGGCCTCAAGGTCGCTGAAGTGAACGACGCCGTCAAGGACGCCGACGTCATCATGATCCTGCTGCCCGACGAAAACATCGGTCAGGTCTATGCCGAAAACGTCGCGCCGTTCGCCAAGCAAGGCGCCACCGTCGCTTTCGCCCACGGCTTCAACATCCACTATGGCCAAGTCGTGCCGCGCGC
>NZ_JABXGI010000065.1:0-350 GCF_022627865.1 Herbaspirillum sp. C7C2 | reverse complement strand
ACCACGTGGCGCAGCACTTCCGGCAGCGCGGCCAGGATCACGCCACCCAGCACCACGCCGGGGATGTGACCGATGCCACCCAGCACCACCATGGCCAGCACGGCGATGGATTCGGTCAGCGAGAAGGATTCCGGCGACACAAAACCCTGGAAGGCGCCGAACATGGCACCGGCCACGCCACCGAAGGAGGCGCCCATGGCGAAGGCCAGCAGCTTGACGTTGCGGGTGTTGATGCCCATCGCCTTGGCGGCGATCTCGTCTTCGCGGATGGCCACCCAGGCACGGCCCAGGCGCGAGTCCTGCAGGCGCACCGAGAAGAAGATCACGAAGATGCACAGCACCAGGAACAG
>NZ_JABXGI010000064.1:0-356 GCF_022627865.1 Herbaspirillum sp. C7C2 | reverse complement strand
GACACCTACATCCCGACCCCGGAACGTGCTGTTGACGGTACCTTCCTGATGCCGGTGGAAGACGTGTTCTCGATCTCCGGTCGTGGCACCGTGGTGACTGGTCGCGTTGAGCGCGGCATCATCAAGGTCGGCGAAGAAATCGAAATCGTCGGTATCGCCGACACCCAGAAGACCACCTGCACCGGCGTGGAAATGTTCCGCAAGCTGCTGGACCAAGGTCAAGCTGGCGACAACGTTGGCGTTCTGCTGCGTGGTACCAAGCGTGAAGACGTGCAACGTGGCCAGGTTCTGGCCAAGCCGGGTTCGATCAAGCCGCACAAGCACTTCACCGGCGAGATCTATGTTCTGTCGAAGGA
>NZ_JABXGI010000063.1:0-362 GCF_022627865.1 Herbaspirillum sp. C7C2 | reverse complement strand
GGTGGTGCGCTGCTGGGTTGCGATGCCGGCTTCCTCAATGCCTCGCGCATCAAGGGCAGCCATGCGGCGATCAAGAGCGGCATGCTGGCAGCGGATGCGGCATTCAATGCCCTGGGCGAGAATCGCCAGTCGGACGAGCTGTCGGCCTACCCGGCCGCCTTCGAGGCTTCCTGGCTGAAAGAAGAATTGCACAAGGCCCGCAACTTCAAGCCCTCGATGAGCAAGGGTCTGGTGGCCGGCACGCTGTTGGTGGGGATTGATCAGGTACTGTTCGGTGGCAAGGCACCCTGGACCCTGCGCCACACGCATGCCGACCACGAATGCCTGCGCCCGGCCGCCGACTTTGCGCCGATCGCCTATCC
>NZ_JABXGI010000062.1:0-368 GCF_022627865.1 Herbaspirillum sp. C7C2 | reverse complement strand
ATCAGCACGATGAAGGCGAAGATGTCCTGGTAGTTGCTGCCCAGGAAGTTGCCGGTCAGGTCGCCGATGTAACCAGCGCCCAGGCTTTCGATCAGGCCCAGCAGGATGCCGCCCAGCATGGCGCCGTAGATGTTGCCGATGCCGCCCAGCACCGCTGCCGAGAAGGCCTTCAGGCCGGGCACGAAGCCCATGGCGAACTGCGCGGTGGAATAGTTGGCCGCCCACATCACGCCGGCGATGGCCGCTAAGGCCGCGCCGATGGCGAAGGTGACGATGATGACGCGGTTGGCGTCCACGCCCATCAAGCCGGCGATGCGCGGGTTCTCGGCGGTGGCGCGCATGGCGCGGCCCATCTTGGTCTTTTCCAC
>NZ_JABXGI010000061.1:0-377 GCF_022627865.1 Herbaspirillum sp. C7C2 | reverse complement strand
CCGTTCGCCAAGCAAGGCGCCACCGTCGCTTTCGCCCACGGCTTCAACATCCACTATGGCCAAGTCGTGCCGCGCGCTGACCTGGACATCATCATGATCGCCCCCAAGGCCCCTGGCCACACCGTGCGTTCGACCTACAGCCAGGGTGGCGGCGTGCCGCACCTGATCGCCGTGCACCAGGACAAGTCCGGCAGCGCCCGTGACCTGGCCCTGTCGTACGCCACCGCCAACGGCGGCGGCCGTGCCGGCATCATCGAAACCAACTTCCGCGAAGAAACCGAAACCGACCTGTTCGGCGAACAGGCCGTGCTGTGCGGCGGTACCGTGGAACTGATCAAGGCCGGTTTCGAAACCCTGGTGGAAGCCGGTTACGCGCC
>NZ_JABXGI010000060.1:0-377 GCF_022627865.1 Herbaspirillum sp. C7C2 | reverse complement strand
TTCATGGACATTTTCATCCAGCAGATCATCAACGGATTGGTGCTAGGCAGCATGTACGCACTGATCGCCCTGGGCTACACCATGGTGTACGGGGTGCTGAACCTGATCAACTTTGCCCACGGCGACATCCTGATGGTGGGGGCCATGGTGGGCCTGTCGCTGCTCAAACTGGTGCAGCATGTGGCACCGGACCTGCCGGGCATCGTCAAGCTGATCATCGCCATCGTCGGTGCGATCCCGGTGTGTATCGTGGTCAGTCTCCTGATCGAACGCATCGCCTACCGCCCGCTGCGCAATGCGCCGCGCCTGGCGCCGCTGATCACCGCCATCGGCGTGTCGATCCTGCTGCAGACCTTCGCCATGATGATCTGGGGCCG